>NZ_WJSQ01000062.1 GCF_009720245.1 Sphingomonas segetis
CGCCCAGCCGGGCGCGAGCTCGACGGCGCGGCGGAGCAGGTTCTCGGCATCGCGCAGGCGCCCGACCCGCGCCGCGAGCTCGGCCAGCATCCGCACCGCAGCGGCATCGAAGGGATCTTCCTTGAGGTGCGGCTTCAACAGGCGCTCGGCGACGTCGAGCCGGTTCTCGTTGAGCGCGATCGCTGCCTCGATCAGCCGCGGGTGATATCGAGCCGGAAGCGGAGCTTGCGTCGCCACGATCGAAGCCTAGCCGCCTCTCCTACTCGCGCCAAGCGAACTGCGCGGCTATGCGCCTGACCATGATCTATTTCGAGGATTTGGAAGTCGGCGCCGAGACCTATTTCGGCTCCTACGAGGTCACCCGCGATGAAGTGATCGAATTCGCGCGCAAGTACGACCCGCAGCCGTTCCACCTGTCCGACGAGGCGGCCGCGAAGACGCATTTTGGCCGGCTCGCGGCGAGCGGCTGGCACACCGCCGCAATGACCATGGCGGTGATCGCGCGCCATGTCGTGGAGGACGAGCAAGCGGGCCTCGGCTCACCGGGGATCGACGAGCTGCGCTGGACGAAGCCGGTCTATCCCGGCGACACGCTTCACGTGCGGGGTAAAATCCTCGAGAAGACGCCGTCGCGCAGCCGGCCCGAGATCGGCTCGTTCCGGACGCAGACGATCGTCATCAATCAGGACGAGGTGCCGGTGATGCGCTTTATCTCGATCGTCCTGATCCGGCGAAGGCACGGCCCCGAGGGAGCCTAGCGGCCCTCAATCGTCCTTCTTGTCGCGCCGTTTCTGCCGCCGGTCCTCGCGCGTGGTCTGACGCTGCTCGCGGGCCTGCTGGCGCTGGGTAGCGTTGGCCGTGCGCCGCTCGAAGCCGGTCCAATTGGGCCGAACCGTCGTTCGCGTCGTGCTGGACGTCCGAAGCGCCGGAGAACGCGACGACCAGTAGGTCCGCTGCCGCGTCGTCATGACGTGCGGCCGCCGGTACGAGTCGTACACATAGTAGCCGGAACCCGGATAGTAATAATTGTCGTACCAGCCGAAGTACGGGCTGCCGTAGCCGCTGCCGTAATAAGACCCGAAGCCGCCATAATAGCCGGGATAGGTGCCGTAGCCGCCGTACGGGCCATAGCCATAGCCGCCGTATGAGCCGTAGCCGTAGCTCGACCCGACGCCGACCGAGAGTCCGCCGTAAGGACCGTAGCCGAGACCGCCGTAGGCACAGCCGCCGAGCGCCAGCGCGCCTGCGCCGAGCAGAGAAATGTAGGGAATACGCATGGTTACTCCTTCCCGATCGAGTTCGGGGACGGAGCGGAAACGATTCCGGAGAGGCCGCGTTCCTGAGCGCGCCTACTTCGGCTCGGGATAGTCGTAGTGGAACGGATCGCTCGGCAACGGTTGCGTCGGGAGCGGTGGCCGCGGCAGCTCCTTGTCGCTGTTCGCCGCCTCGAGCAGCAGCCCCGCCAGAACCACGGATGCCTGCCTGAGGTCGTCTGCCTTCATATGGTCGAGCGTGTCGATGCTCGAATGGTGGACGCGGCTCTCGTAGTCGAGCGGGTCCTGGATGAATTGGAAGCCGGGGATCGCGACCGCCTGGAACGTCTCGTGGTCGGTCCCGGTGGTCGGCCCAGCGACGACTTCGGTGGCGCCCATTGCGGCGAAGGGCGACAGCCATTCGCGTAGCATCGGCACGGCCGCGGCGTTGCCCTCGGCATAAATGCCGCGCACCTTCCCGGAGCCGTTGTCGATGTTGAAATAGGCCTTCAGCGCCCCGTAGCCCGCGAGCGGCGTCACCGGGTAGCTTCGGATCGTCTCGTCCCACAAGAGGTTGTGCCCGGGGCCATAGGTTGCGGGGCGGCTCGCGAGATGCTGCTGCACGTAATTCGCCGACCCGTAGAGGCCTTGCTCCTCGCCCGACCAAAGCGCGAAGCGGATAGTGCGCTTGGGCCGGACGCCGAGCTGGCGGAGGATCCGCGCCGCCTCCATCACGACCACGCTTCCGGCGCCGTTGTCCGAGGCGCCGTCGCCGGCGACCCAGCTATCGAAGTGTGCTCCCGCCATGACATAGCCGGCCTTCGGATCGGTCCCGGGCAGGTCGGCGATGATGTTGTAGGCCTTGCCGTCGCCGTCGAGGTAGCGGACGTCGCTGTTGATCTCGAGCACCGGGTTCTCGCCCATCTTCGCCATCCGAGTAATTCGGCGATAGTCTTCTGCGGCAAGCTCGACCGCCGGGAGCTTGGGAGCGTCGGCGATCGAATGCTGGTAGCCTTCGCCGAACACCAGCTTGCCATCCCGGCGCGCCTTCCTGGCGATGGCGAGCGCACCTTCCTGGGCGAGGAACTTGTCGAGTTGGCGATAGAAATCGATCCGCTTGAGGAACCCGTTCTCCTCCTCCGGATCGAAGTGCGGCACCTGGAACTTGTCGTCCCTTGCGATTTCTTCCGAGGTCAGTCGGCGGAACGGCGCGGTGGCGGGCTCGCTGCCTTCGCCCGGCAGACTGACGAGCACGATCTTGCCCGAAAGCTTGCCGCGGTAGGCGGCGAAATGCTCGGGCCGGTCCATCGGCGCGACGACGACGGGGGCGCGCAGCGTGCCGTTGGTCGGCGGAGTCCACGCAACCGGGATCGCGGTCAGCTGGATCGGACGCGGTGAGGCAAGGCGGACGCTGGAGCTCACGAGGTCCCAGCCGCGGCCGAAATCGAAGCCTTCGCGGTGGACGTTGGTGAGCCC
This sequence comes from Sphingomonas segetis, assembly GCF_009720245.1. Lineage (GTDB taxonomy): Bacteria > Pseudomonadota > Alphaproteobacteria > Sphingomonadales > Sphingomonadaceae > Sphingomicrobium > Sphingomicrobium segetis. Next base: position 2,730 of record NZ_WJSQ01000062.1, read on the forward strand.
GTAGCTCGTCAGCTTGGCGATCGCCCAATCCTCGGCCTTGCGCATGTTTGTCGATATGGTGAGGCGCGGCCCGATGCCGTCCATCAGCTCGTGCGCGGTGAGCATCACCTGGCTGCGGTTCATCCCTTCGTCGACGATGCGCGCGCTGTCGGGCGTCGCTGCCGACGCCGCGCTCGCCAGCAGCAATGCGGCCGACGTCAGCAAAAGCGAATTGAATCTGGTCACGTCTTCCCCCATCGCGGCGGACCGGAACGAGAACCGCCGGCGCGCTACTCAGCACGCCGGCGGCGAAATCTCAATCGTTGGGCTGGAGGCTAGCCTGCGACCCCCGCCTTCGCCTTGGCGCGGCGTGACTTCGCCTGGTTCTCCGGATCTAGCGGGCCGGTCGGACGCACGGTCCGCTTCGCCTCGTCCCACAGCTGGTGGTAAGCGAGATAGCCGAGAATCGTGCCGATCAGCAGGAAGATCACGACAGCAAGGCCCGCCGCGCGACGCGTCGTGAGGTTCGGCTCGGCGGTCCACACCAGGAATGCCGAGACGTCCTTCGACATCTGGTCAACCGTCGCCGGCGTGCCATCTGCATAGGTCACCTGCCCGTTGGCGGTCAGCGGCGGCGGCATGGCGATGTTGAGGTTCGCGAAATAGGGGTTGTAGTGCAGCCCTTGCGGCGTCTTTGCGTCGGGGAACTTCTTCAAAAGCTCCGCCGGCTGGTTCTGGTAGCCGGTGAGCAGCGAATGGACATAGGCCGCACCGCCCTCACGCGCCTTGGTGATGAGCGACAAATCGGGCGGAAGCGCATTGTTATTCGCCGCGCGTGCGGCGACCTCGTTCGGGAACGGCGCCGGGAAGGTGTCTGACGGAAGCGCCTTGCGCGTAGCCGCCTCGCCCGTGTCGGGGTTGATCGAGGGGACCTGCGTCTTCCAGTCGGACGCGATCTTCTTGATCTCCGCCTCGCTGTATCCGAGGCCGGCGAGGTCGCGGAACGACACGAGGCTGAGGCTATGGCAGGCCGAGCAGACCTCGGAATAAACCTGGAAGCCGCGCTGCAGCTGCGCCTTGTCGAACTTGCCGAAAGGACCGTCGCTCGCAAGGTGCAGCGGCTCCGGATGCTTGTGGAATTCTTCCGCGGCGAGGGGCGACGGCGGGTTGGTCACCCATTCGGAGATTCCGCTGATCATCGAGATCAGCAGCACGATGGCAAAGACCGCGCCGATGAAGCCGAGAATGAAACGCATGCTTTCCCTGTCCCCTTACTCGGCTGTCGCGGTGGCAGTGCTGCCGCGGCGCGGCTTGCTCCCGATCGGCGCCGCTTCCGCTTCCTCGCCGTGAAGCACGGAATCGGTGATCGAGCGCGGCAGCGGAAGCGGCGTTTCGAAGGCCGAGACGAGCGGCAGGACCACGAGGAAGTGGAGGAAGTAATAAGCCGCGGCAAGCTGGCTGATCACGTTGCGCATCGGCGTCGGCGCGCCGCCGCCGGCCCAGCCGAGGATGATCACGTCGATCACCAGCAGCCAGAAGAAGCGCTTGAACACCGGGCGGTAGGAGCCCGAGCGAACCGGCGACTTGTCGATCCACGGCAGGAAGAACAGCAGCAGGATCGAGAAGAACATCGCCAGCACGCCCCACAGTTTTGCCGGGAGAATGAAGTCGACGGTGAAAGAGCGAAGGATCGCGTAGAACGGCCAGAAATACCATTCGGGCACGATCTCGGCCGGCGTCGCAAGCGCGTTCGCCGGAATGTAATTGTCAGGGTGCCCGAGATAGTCAGGCGCGAAATAGGTGACGATCGCATAAAGCAGCAGCACGCCGCCGGCGAACCAGCCGTCCTTCGCGGTGTAGAAGGGATGGAACGGCAAAGTGTCGCGCTCGTCCTTCACGTCCACGCCGGTCGGATTGCCCGATCCGGGGATGTGCAGCGCCCAGATGTGCAGGATGACGACGGCCGCGATCACGAACGGCAGCAGGTAGTGGAGCGAGAAGAAGCGCCCGAGTGCCGCCTGGTCGGGCGCATAGCCGCCGAGCAGCCACACCCGCAACGGCTCGCCGATGACCGGGAATGCGGAGAAGAACCCGGTGATGACCTGCGCGCCCCAATAGCTCATCTGCCCCCAGGGCAGGACGTAGCCCATGAAAGCCGTCGCCATCATCAGCAGGTAGATGACGAGGCCGAGCATCCACACCAGCTCGCGCGGCGCCTTGTACGATCCGTAAAAGAGCCCGCGGAAGATGTGGATATAGGTGACGATGAAGAAGAAGCTCGCCCCATTCATGTGGGCGTAGCGGAGCAGCCAGCCGGCATTGACGTCGCGCATGATCAGCTGATTGACCGAATTGAACGCACCGTCGACCGAGGCGGTGTAATGCATCGCGAGGACGATTCCGGTGACGATCTGGATGGTCAGGAAAATCCCCGCGAGAACCCCGAAATTCCACCAATAATTGAGGTTGCGCGGCACCGGGTAGCCGCCGCCGATCGCTCCATAGACGACGCGCGGCAGCGGCAGCCGCTCGTCGATCCAGCGCATCAGGGGATGCTTGGGTTCGTAGGGCTTGGCCCAGGAAAAGCTCATTCGTTCACTTCCCCTTTGCGCCGATCATGACCGTGGTCGGCGATGTAAATTCATAGTCCGGAACGAACAGGTTCTTCGGCGCCGGCCCCTGCCGGATGCGCGCGGCGGTGTCGTACTCCGAGCCGTGGCACGGGCAGAAATAGCCGCCGAACGGCCCCTTGTTCTCGCCCTCGCCGATCCCCAGCGGCACACATCCGAGGTGGGTGCAGACGCCAAGCGTGATAAGCCAATTCTGCTTGCCCGGCTTGGTCCGCTGCGCGAGCGTTTCCGGATCGCGCAGCGCGGACATTGGGACCGCGTTCGCTTCCGCGATTTCCTTGGGCGTCAGATTGCGGACGAACACCGGCTGCTTGCGCCAGCTGACCTTGATGCCCTGGCCCGACTGGACCTTCGAGATGTCGACTTCGGTCGTCGCCAGCGCGAGCACGTCGGCCGACGGCGACATCTGGACGAACAGCGGTGCGAGCGCGACGACGCCGCCGACACCCGCGAAGCTGACCGCTGCGACATTCAGGAAGTCGCGGCGGCGGACTCCTTCTTCGCCGTCGATCGGACCTGCGGTCTGCGAAACCTCAGCGGACCCTGCCTTGGTGGCCATCATTCCCCTTTTGTGACGCGATTGACTTCACGTGCCGGGAGGCACGTGAGCAAGGCTCGTTCCGCGCCGGAGCCGGACCGAATGGGCGGCCTGATAGCGAGGGGTTCGGGGTCTGTGAAGGGGCTGAAATCCTCTTTCGCGCTGCCGCGGCGACGGTGCGCGCGCGAGAAACGCGCTTATCTTATGCCGCCTTCACGGCGTTTCGGACGGGCTGGGCTCAAGCCGCGTCCGGCAAGCGCCAGCGGTCTCCGGGTTCGCGCTGCATCGGCGCTCCGCAACCCTTGCAGCGGGTCTCCTGACAAAAGTCATTCAAGTCGATCAATGCACTGGTGCGCGCCGGCGAGTGCCGACCCAGTCGACATAGCAGCCGCATTTTCCCACCCCCGAGCAATGAGGCGCGATTTGCGTCCCACAACATGGTATCCGCCAGCCCGAAAGCGTCCTCAAGCTATCCAAAGTTCAAATGAGCGCGAGATATTAACGCGCCAGACGATCTCTCAATCACCGTTTTCCTCAGTGTGGCTCCAGCACCTCGAGCAGGATCAGACTGAGGATGTGCAACCCCATGATCGCGCCAAGCACATAAGCGAAGGTCTCGCTGGTCCCCACGAACGGCGCCGACAGTGCCACGAGCATCGCAGCGACCACCGTTCCGCGGGCCAGCCACATCAGCGGCGGCGCGGGATTGAGCAGCCAGAACCACAGGATTCCGTCGCGGTAGCGGAAGCGGAAGTCGACATAGCTGAAATGGATGAGCGCCACAGCGACGACGAGGGCGACCGTAATCAGGATGGACTGCATCAGATCGAAACTCGCATGCCGGGCAATCAGGTGCAACCATCGCCGGGCGGTTAGCCGGCAGCGGCGACCTGTTCCGGCGTCAGCGCCTCGGCTCGACGGCCTGCCAAGGCAGCGCGCAACATTAACGCGGCCGCGTAGAGCACGACGACGATCACCAGCCAGCGCAGCAACTCGATCGGCATGCTCTTGACGATTAGCGCGGCGACCAGGACAGCGGGAATTCCGCCTATGCCGAGCCCGACCACGACCCTGAGGTCCATCTGGCCCATCTGGATGTGACGGATGCAGGCGCCGCTCCCCATCGCCGCCGCGCCCGCTGCCATGATCGGAAAGATGAGCTTCGGGTTCATCCCCATCAGGCTCAGTGTCACCAGCGTGGGCGCATAATTGCCGACGCCGAAGTTGAGCAGCACGCCGAAAATGAAATTGGCCGCGATCGCGGCGATCGTCAGCCCGGCCGGCAGACTTGCCGCAGTCCCGCCCGCGGGGAACAGCTGGAGATTGGCCATCGTGTAGGCGAGCGCGGCGAGCAGCAGGGCGACGCCGACGATCAGCTGGACGAGCCAGACACGCGCCCGGGCGACGAGCGGTGCGCCGACCAGCCCGCCCAGAAGCACCGCGAGGGCACAGCCGACCACCAGGACGGGGTCGACGCCGACCCCAAGGAGGATCAGGAAGATGATGCTTTCGGCAAATACCGGCGGAGTGAGACCGACCAGCATCGTCGGCGGGATCAGCCGATCGGGCACCAGCTTGCGAAACTTCATCCACGCGGTGGTCGGCGCGAACGAGCCGATGCCGAGCGTGTCGAAGAAGCTGACAACAGCGCCGAGCAGGACTGCTTCGAGCCGGGGAACCGCGCGCTGCTCGATCGCGGCGCGGAGCAGGACTGCGCCGAAGACGATGGCGGCAAGGAAGATCGGGACCAGCAGCGCAATGACCATCGGGTCGCCTCCCGCCCTCGTGGAGCGCCGATGCTAGCGGATCGGCGGCAACGCACAACCGCGCCGGCCAGCCGTGAAATATTCGCCGACCCCATGACTCGGCGATACGGATCGGGAAACTGAACTCCCAGCTCGAATCGTCGCAACGTCATTCCCGCGAAAGCGGGAACCCAGAGGGGCGTTCGGTGCGAGCTCGGGTTTTTGGCTGGGTCGCCGCTGTCGCGGGGATGACGAAAGAGAGATCGAACATGGCAAACGACGCGGGCACGATCCTGTCGCGGATCAAGGACGATGAGATCGACTGGGTCGACCTCCGCTTCACCGACCCCAAGGGCAAGTGGCAGCACCTCACCATGGCCTCGGCGGTCATCGACGAGGACATGCTGACCGACGGCTTCATGTTCGACGGGAGCTCGATCGCCGGGTGGAAGGCGATCAACGAGTCGGACATGATCCTCAAGCCCGACCTCGACGCCGCCTATGTCGACCCGTTCAGCGCGACCCCGATGCTCGTCCTCTTCTGCAACATTGTCGAGCCTTCGACCGGCGAGCTCTACGGCCGCGATCCGCGCTCGACCGCGACCCGTGCCGAAGCCTATCTCAAGCAGACCGGCGTCGGCGATACCGTTTTCGTCGGCCCCGAAGCGGAATTCTTCATGTTCGACGATGTCCGGTTCGAGGACACGTACAACGCCTCCTGCTTCCGAATCGACGACATCGAGCTGCCGACCAACACGATGCGCGAATATGAGGGCGGCAACCTCGCCCACCGGCCGCGCGCCAAGGGCGGATATTTCCCGGTGGCCCCGGTCGACAGCGCGATGGACATCCGCGGCGAGATGGTCGCGACGACGCTGGAGATGGGGTTGCCGATGGACAAGCACCATCACGAGGTCGCCGCTTCGCAGCACGAGCTCGGCCTGACCTACGGCGGGCTGGTCGAGACCGCCGACCGGATGCAGATCTACAAATATGTCGTGCACATGGTGGCGCACGCCTACGGCAAGACGGCGACCTTCATGCCCAAGCCGATCGCCAGGGACAACGGATCGGGCATGCACACCCACATGTCGATCTGGAAGGGCGGAAAGCCCTTGTTCGCCGGCAACGGCTATGCAGGCCTGAGCGAAACCGCGCTCTATTTCATCGGCGGCGTGATCAAGCACGCCCGGGCGCTCAACGCGTTCACCAACCCGACGACCAACAGCTACAAGCGCCTCGTGCCCGGCTTCGAGGCGCCGGTGCTTCTTGCCTATTCGAGCCGGAACCGCTCCGCCTCGTGCCGAATCCCGTACGGCGCCGGCGAGAAGGCCAAGCGCGTCGAGTTCCGCTTCCCTGACGCACTGGCCAACCCCTATCTCGCATATTCGGCGCTGCTGATGGCGGGTCTCGACGGAATCCAGAACCGGATCCATCCCGGCGATCCGATGGACAAGAACCTCTACGACCTGCCGCCGCAGGAGCTGGTCAACGTGCCGACAGTCTGCGGCTCGCTCCGCGAGGCGCTGGTCAGCCTCTCCAACGACCGCGCCTTCCTGACCCGCGGCGACGTGTTCAGCGACGACCAGATCGACAGCTACATCGACCTCAAATGGGAAGAAGTGATGCGCTGGGAGACCACGCCGAGCCCGGTCGAATTCGACATGTATTATTCGTCATAGACTCCGGTTAAATTTGCGGTAACATCCATCCTTTCCGGACGCCGGTGGAGGGAAACCCTCCCACCTTCCCTTTTCCCTCCATCGGCATCGCTCCTCGCCGACGAGCGGCGGGTGGACAGCCCTTCGGTCACCTGCACGATTCCGTAACCATTACCGTTGGATAATTTCGCCTCGCGATTTGACGGGCGGGGACGGATGAACATCAGGGCGAAGATTTTCGGTGCCGGCAGCACGCAGCGGGAGCCAATCCTCCAGAGCAAGCGGTCCAAGGGCGCCAGGAGCGACTCGCTCGACACCGTGCGCGTAGAACGTGAGGAATGGCGCAGGAGCGACGGCCGCTTCGAAGACCGCCACCGGCTTCTCGATGAAGTCGTGCAGGTCAGCCGCGGCGATGAGCGGCACGAGGTCCAGCTGATCAACCTGTCCGGCGGTGGCGCCATGGTCAGCGGGGAAATCGAGCTCAAGTTGTGGGACAAGGTCGTCCTCGAACTGGGCGAGGAAGGCTCGGTCGAATGCGTCGTTCGCTGGCTCCGCGACGGACGGTTCGGCCTCGAGTTTGCCCACGAAACGCGAATCGACTGCGGCGCGGACCAGCAGGCCGCGATCCTTCGCGAGGTGATCCGGCGCAGCTTCCCCGATGTCGAGTTCGACGCCGACCACCACGTCCAGAGCGAGCATTCCGGCCCCGAATCGCGCCGCGAGCGCCGCCACCCGCTGGTCTGGTCGGGGCTGCTTCACCACGACTATCAGAGCACGCCCGTGCGCATCAGGAACATTTCCGAGACCGGCGCGATGATCGACTGCCCCGCAATGCTCACGAGCGGCTCGGAACCGTTGCTGGAGTTCGGCAATGGCATGTCCCTGTCGACGAAAGTGGCGTGGGTCCTTGGCGACCAGGCGGGATTGCGATTCGATACCCCGTTCGACCTGCACGAGCTCTCCCGCTCACGGCCGCAAGTCGCCGGCGCCGACTGGCAACCCCCGTCCTATCTCGAAGCCGAGGTCAGCAACGGATCGCCATGGGGCGACTATTGGGGGCGCGTGTCGCTCGGCGAGCTTCGCCAGGACCTCGAGGGCTTCCTCAAGCGCTAGATCGCCGGTTCATGCTGCGCGTGCCCGCTCCGCCGCACGGCTGCCGTAAATCGCGTAGAGAACGACGCCGATCACCTGCGCCGTGAGGAAGAAGATCTGCGTCCGGTCAGGCAGGCTGATGAACAGGTAAATGCAGCCGAGAATGCCCGCGGTGCCCACCACCGGCGCCAATGGCGTTCGGAACTTGCGTTCGCGGTCGGGCTCGCGGCGACGAAGCACCAGCATCGCCGCGCATACAGCAACGAAGGCCGCGAGCGTGCCCGCATTTGCGAGCGCCGCGATCGAAGCGAGAGGAATCAGCCCGGCGAAAACCGAAGTGACAACGGCAGTGAAGATCGTGATCCGCACCGGCGTGCCCCGGCCCGAAACGCGGGCCAGACTGCTCGGCAGGAGCCCGTCGCGCGCCACCACGAAAAAGATGCGGCTTTGCCCGTAGAAGAAGGCGAGGATGACCGTCGGAAGCGCGATCACGGCAGCCGCGCCGAGCACGCGCGCGGCCCAGGGTTTGCCAATCTCGCGCAGGATCAGCGCCAGCGGCTCGGCGCTCTCCGCGAAGCCGGTGTAGACCACCGCTCCGATCGCGGTCGCGGCCACTGCCATGTAGATGACCACGCAGATCACCATCGACCCGACGATTCCGATGGCAAGGTCGCGGCCCGGGTTCTTGGTTTCTTCGGCCGCGGTCGCGATGGCGTCGAAGCCGTAGAAGGCGAAGAAGATGATTGCCGCCGCAGCCATCACCCCGACCTCGCTTCCGGAGGCTCCGCTGCGCGGAAAGCCGAACGGCATGAACGGTTCGAAGTGCGCGGGATCGAAGACGGGCAAGGTGACCGCGATGAACAGAGCGAGCGCCGCCATCTTCACAAGGACGAGGATGGCATTGACGGTTGCGCTCTCGCGCGTGCCGGCGATCAACAGCCCTGCAATCACCCAGATGATGAAAATCGCGGGCAGATTGAGGACCCCGCCGAGTTCCGGCCCCTGAATCAAGGCGCCCGGCAGTCCGAGACCGACCGACTGGAGGAACCCCGCGGCATAGCCCGACCAGCCGACCGCCACGGCGCTGACGACCAGCGTATATTCGAGGATCAGCGCGACGCCGATCATCCACGCGATCAGCTCGCCGAACACGACATAGGAATAAGTGTAGGCCGAGCCCGAGGCGGGAATCATCGTCGCCACCTCGGCATAAGCGAGCGCGGCGCAGGCGCAGATCGCGCCGGCAATCGCGAAGGACAGGATGACTGCGGGGCCCGCCTTCCCCGCTCCGACGCCGATCAGCGTCAGGATGCCGGTGCCGACGATGGCGCCGACGCCGAGCGCGACGAGGTGCGGCCAGCCGAGCGACTGGCGCAGCCGGTGCTCCTCGGGCATGTCCTCGCGAGCGACCACCGCCTTGCGGACGTTCCAGTTCTTCATGGCGCCGAGCCCTCCCCTTGCCACCGTGAGTAGCGGAGCAATAAGCGCTCGCGCAATCGGTTCGACGACCGTCCGAAAGTTGCCAAAGTTGACAGTGCCATGTGCGCCCGTCCGCGCTCGAATCTTCGCGAATGTTCGCAGTAACGAGACGCGAAACCCAGCAAAGGCGACGACGCTACGCAAGCGCGCATGCGGCCGAAGGACCCACTCGAGATCAGCTCGTAGACATGAAGCCGGCTCATCGCCGAGCTTATGTGCTCGAACATGCGGTGTAGGACAGCAAAAATCGCTTATGGCAGCTTTCGACGCAAAGCAGTCATTGGAAGTCGAACTTGAATTGCATGTTCCGCTGAAGCCATCCCTCGTTTCAAAAGACCGAGTAGCCCCCATCGACCGGCAAAACGATGCCCGTCACGAAACTGGCTGCCGGACTTGCCAGAAAAACGGCCGCGCCGGCGCATTCGTCAGCCTCGCCCCATCGTCCTGCCGGGGTGCGTGTCATTAGCAGGCTGTTGAATTCCGCCCAGTCCGGGTCGTCGCGCGCGACTGCGGTCAGCTCCGTCGCGATCCACCCGGGCGCGATGGCGTTGACCTGGATTCCGTGAGGCGCAAGCTCGACCGCCATTGCCTTGGTCAACTGGACGATCGCGCCCTTGACCGCGCCATAAGAGGGCAGAGCCGCGGCGCCGAAAATCGAATACATGCTAGCAAGGTTGATGATCTTCCCGCGCCTGCGCTTCGCCATCGAAGTCGCGGCGACCTTCGACAGGAGAAAGGTGGAATCGAGATGTGTGGCGATCGCATTGTCCCATCCCGCTTCGCTTTGATTCAGCACGCCCCCGCTGATGTCCGCGTTGCCGGCATTGTTGACGAGAATGTCGACCGGCCCGAGCTCGGCCTCCACTTTGGCAAAGGCCGGAGCAAGCGCGTCGCGCTCCGTCACATCGAGGGCAACGGCCATGGCTCGCGACCCGGCCTTCTCGAGCTCGGCGACGACTGCGTGATTGCGCTCCGCATTACGCGACAGGATGGCCACGGACGCCCCCGCGCTCGCCAGCCCGAGCGCTATCGATCGCCCAATTCCGCGATTGCCTCCAGTGACGATGGCGACTTGTCCGGCAAGACTGAACGACGGTTTGGCAAAGCTCATGTCGCAACTCCTCATCCAGGGAGGGCTGGCCGTCCATTGCAGACGTCAGCGTCGCTTAGTCCGCAACCCTGCGCCAACCCACGGCTAGTCCGCCTTGATTGGGGATCTCCATCCCAACGCCCTTCGCCCCGACCTTGCCATTTGCAATCCAGGTCACATCGTAGAAGCCGCCGCCGCCATGCTTTTCGATATCGAGATCATACTCGTCCGAAAATTCGCCCGTTTCGAGGAAATAGCGCACATGATATCGCCCGGCGAACGCGCCGGAGGCGGGGCCGCCGCTCGCTGTCCCATGGCCGCTGTAGGCGTTGCCGTAGTTCCATCGCGCATCCAACGTGCCGGGCACCTTTCCCCTCGTGTAAAGGACAAACCCGATGTTGAAGGGCTGGCCCGTTTTCGCCGCAGCGGCGGCCGTTGGACTTGTCTGAGCCAGTGCGGCGCCGGAGCCAGACAGCAACGCTGCCGATGCAATCGCAAAGATAAACGATCTGGGCATGTCGCTCTCCCCCTTGTTGCGAAGGCGGACGATACGACCGGGCGCAAGGCGACGCCAGCGGGGGTGAGCGGACCACATGCTAATGTCCGCTTTCCACCCCTTGCCGACATCAAGGGCCACGCCCGCACGATCGTCAGCCCGGCTCAAGGCCGGGATGACGAAGGATCAATAATCCTTGCTGACGCGCACGCTCGCGCTCGTGCGGCCGATGGTTGAAAGCGTCGACAGGATCGAGAGCCAGCGGGTCATCTGATATTCGATGTTGGTCGCTGAATAGCCCTGGCCGTCGGTCACCACCTCGACGAACAATTTGCGGCGGATGTACTTGCCGGCGGCGATCGCGGTCTTCTGGCCGGTGGCGACGTCGGCGGGGACTATCCGCAGCCGGTCGAGGCCGACCGCCTTGCGCAGGGCGTTGATCGGATCGAGGTTGCCGGAGCCCGATTGCATCGCCGCCACCGCCGAGGCGAGCTGGAGCGCTTCGGGCGCCGAGAGGTTAGTGATCGAGGTACCGAACAGAATTCGCGACAGGAGCTCGTCCTGCGGCAGGGGCGGCGAGCTGGCGAAGATGATCTCGGGCTTGAGGCCGGTTCCCTGGACGATCACGCTGGCGTCAATGCCCTGCACCGCGGCCTCGGCATGGATGTCGAGCAACGGGTTGGGCGGGCTCTCCCCCTGGAAGCGGATCACGCCGCGGTCGAGGCGGAAGATGCGCCCCGCGAAATCGTAATTGCCCTGCACCAGGTCGGCGCGGCCGGTGAAGCGCGGCGAATCGGCGAAGCCGCCGATCTGCAGGTTGGTCGTCCAGCGGCTGCTGATGCCGAGGCCGCTTACGGCAAGATCGCTCCCATGGAGCTTGAGGTCGAGCTTCCAGTGGTGGACGGCCTCGGGCTCGATGATGTCCTCGACGTCGAGGCCGGTTTCATGGACGTCGAGCTGGGGAACGGCGGCCGCTGCGCTCGCCCGGCCGAGTTGAAAGCGACCCTTGTCGAGCTTGAGGTCGCCCGAAATCAGTCCTCCGTTGGCGTCGGAGTGCAGCTTGAGCGGCCCGGTCACCCTCGCCGCGACATCGTCGCGGTTGAGCAGCAGCGCCTGTTTCGCGTTGAACGCCAGGTCGAGGAGCGCATTGCCCTCCGCGAAGGTCACCGACCCACTGCCGCTCAGGGACCCGCCGCCGCTGGTCTGGCCGGAGATCCGGCTGAAGATGAGCTGCGCTCCGGAGAAGCGCGCGTCAGCGGCGATCTGGTCGATCACCATGCCCGTGACCTGGCTTTCGAGCCGCGCCTTCTGAGTCCGCAGCGACCCGCGGATCACAGGATCGGCGAGCCGTCCGCCGATGTCCGCCCCGACGGCGAGGGGCCCCGACATATCGATGACCTCGCTGCCGGTCAGGCGCCACAAAGTATCGGCTGGCCCCGAATAGCGCAGTTGCGCGAACAGCGGCGCGTTCATCAGCTCGGCGACGAGCGGCCCGCCCCCCATCGGCGCGAAGCGCGCCTGCGCGCGGCCGACGACCGCGCCGTC
>NZ_WJSQ01000063.1 GCF_009720245.1 Sphingomonas segetis
CGAGCGCTTCGGCCATGCGGCGCTGAGCCGCGCGAAGCGCCGTGTCGCGCGACGAAGCCGCGACGCGCAGGCGGTTCATGCCGGCACCCGTGCCCGCCGGGATCAAGCGTCCGACGATGACGTTCTCCTTGAGGCCCATCAGCGTGTCGACCTTGCCCTGGACCGCGGCTTCGGTGAGGACGCGCGTGGTCTCCTGGAACGAGGCCGCCGAGATGAAGCTGCGGGTCTGCAGCGACGCCTTGGTGATGCCGAGCAGCACCGGTTTTCCTTCCGCAGGCTTCTGCTTCTTCTCCAGCGCGGCGTTGGTCTCGTCCATCTCGTCGCGATCGACCTGCTCTCCGGCGAGCAGCGTCGTGTCACCGCCGTCTGTGATCTCGACCTTCTGCAGCATCTGGCGAACGATCACCTCAATGTGCTTGTCGTTGATCTTCACGCCCTGGAGCCGGTAGACCTCCTGGATCTCGCTCACGAGATATTCCGCGAGTGCCTCGACGCCGAGGACTTCGAGGATGTCATGCGGATCGGGTGAGCCGCCCACCAGATTGTCGCCGCGCTTCACGAAGTCGCCTTCCTGGACTTCGATCATCTTCGACTTGGGCACGAGATACTCGACCGGCTCGCCGCCGTCCTCCGGCACGATCGCAATCTTCCGCTTGGCCTTGTAGTCGCGCAGGAAGGTGACCTTGCCCGACACCTTGGCGATGATCGCGTTCTCCTTCGGCTTGCGCGCCTCGAACAGCTCGGCGACGCGGGGCAGACCGCCGGTGATGTCGCGCGTCCGCGCGGCTTCCCGCGGCATGCGCGCGAGCACTTCGCCGGCCTCAACCTGCTGGCCGTCCTCGACTGCGACGATCGCGCCCGAAGCGAGCCGGTAGACGCCCGCTTCCTTCGCCTTTTCGCCGGTCAGCGTCAGGCGCGGATGGAGCATCTCCTTCTTCGACTTGGCGGCGTCGTCGGTGACTACGCGCTGCGTGATGCCGGTTGATTCGTCGACGACCTCGGTCATCGTCCGATTCTCGATCAGGTCCTGGTACTTCACGGTACCGGCCTTCTCGGTGATCACCGGGCTGAACGACGGGTCCCACTCGGCGATGCGGTCGCCGCGAGTGACGATATGCCCGCTCTCGCACAGCAAATGCGCGCCGTAGGGCACGCGGTGAGTGGACAGTTCGCGGCCATCCATGTCGAGGATCGCGATCTCGCCCGAACGCGACAGCGACAGGTGCCGGCCGCGCGGGTCGACGATCGTCGGCATGTCGCGGAACTCGATCGTGCCGTCGACAGGCGATTCGAGGTTCGACTGCTCGTTGAGCTGCGCCGCGCCGCCGATGTGGAAGGTCCGCATCGTCAGCTGCGTGCCCGGCTCGCCGATCGACTGGGCGGCGATCACGCCGACCGCCTCGCCGATGTTGACCGGCGTCCCGCGCGCAAGGTCCCGGCCGTAGCATTTGGCGCAGACGCCCTGCTTCGAGGCACACACCAGAGGCGAACGGATCTTCACGCCCTGGAGGCCGATCGCCTCGATCTGCGCAACCATTGCCTCGTCGAGCAGCTCGCCCTCGGCAATGACCACCTCGCCCGTCTTGGCATCGACAACGTCCTCGGCCGTGGTGCGGCCGAGCACGCGGTCCGCGAGCGACGCAATCACTGCGCCGCCCTGTACGATTGCCCGCATCTCGAGCGCGCGCTCGGTGCCGCAATCCTCCTCGATGATCACCGCGTCCTGCGACACGTCGACGAGACGGCGGGTCAGATAACCCGAGTTTGCCGTCTTGAGCGCCGTGTCCGCGAGGCCCTTGCGGGCACCGTGGGTCGAGTTGAAATATTCAAGGACGGTCAGGCCCTCCTTGAAGTTCGAGATGATCGGCGTTTCGATGATCTCGCCCGACGGCTTGGCCATCAGGCCGCGCATTCCGGCGAGTTGCTTGATCTGCGCCTGCGAGCCGCGGGCGCCCGAGTGTGCCATCATGTAGATCGAGTTCAGGTCCGCCTCGCGCCCGTCGGGCAGCTTCGGAGTCGCCGAAATCTCCTTCATCATCGCACTCGCGACCTGGTCGCCGCAGCGGCTCCAGGCGTCGATAACCTTATTGTACTTTTCCTGCTGGGTGATCAGGCCGTCCTGGTACTGCTGCTCGTAATCCTTGACGAGCGTGCGCGTGTCTTCGACCAGCTTTTCCTTGGCCTTGGGGATGACCATGTCGTCCTTGCCGAAGGAAATGCCGGCGTGGAACGCGTGGCGGAAGCCGAGCTGCATGATGCCGTCGGCGAACAGCACGGTCTCTTTCTGGCCGGTGTGGCGATAGACGATGTCGATGACGTCGCCGATCTCCTTCTTGGTCAGGACGCGGTTGACCGTCTCGAACGGCACCTTGTGGCTCTTCGGGAGTGTCTCGCCGAGCAGCATCCGGCCCGGCGTCGTCTCGAAGCGCTTCATGTAGGTCTGGCCCTGTTCGTCCGTCTGCGGGACGCGGCTCACGATCTTGGTGTGCAGCGTGACCGCGCCGGCGGCGAGCGCCTGGTGGACCTCGGCCATGTCGGACAGCATCATGCCCTCGCCCGGCTCAGCCTCCTTCTCGAGGCTGAGATAATAAAGGCCGAGCACCATGTCCTGCGAAGGCACGATGATCGGCTTGCCGTTCGCGGGCGACAGGATGTTGTTGGTGCTCATCATCAGCACGCGCGCTTCCAGCTGCGCCTCGAGGCTCAGCGGAACGTGGACGGCCATCTGGTCGCCGTCGAAGTCGGCATTGAACGCGGCGCAGACCAGCGGGTGAAGCTGGATCGCCTTGCCTTCGATCAGCACCGGCTCGAACGCCTGGATGCCCAGGCGGTGGAGCGTCGGCGCGCGGTTGAGCAGCACGGGATGCTCGCGGATCACCTCGTCCAGGATGTCCCAGACTTCCTTGCGCTCCTTCTCGACCCACTTCTTCGCCTGCTTGAGTGTCATCGACAGACCCTTGGCGTCGAGGCGCGAGTAGATGAACGGCTTGAACAGCTCGAGTGCCATCTTCTTGGGAAGGCCGCACTGGTGCAGCTTGAGCTCCGGACCGGTGACGATAACCGAGCGGCCGGAATAGTCGACGCGCTTGCCGAGCAGGTTCTGACGAAACCGGCCCTGTTTGCCCTTAAGCATGTCGCTCAATGACTTGAGCGGACGCTTGTTGGCGCCGGTGATCGTGCGGCCGCGGCGGCCGTTGTCGAACAGAGCGTCGACCGCTTCCTGAAGCATGCGCTTCTCGTTGCGGACGATGATGTCCGGCGCGCGCAGCTCCATCAGCCGCTTGAGACGATTGTTACGGTTGATCACACGGCGGTAGAGGTCGTTGAGGTCCGACGTCGCGAAGCGGCCGCCATCGAGCGGGACCAGCGGGCGTAGCTCGGGCGGGATCACCGGGATGACTTCGAGGATCATCCACTCCGGGCGATTGCCGGATTCGAGGAAGCTCTCGACCACCTTCAGGCGCTTGATGATCTTCTTGGGCTTAAGCTCCGACTTGGTCTCCGCGAGCTCCTTGAGCAGCACTTCCTTCTCGCCGGCGAGGTCGAGGTCCATCAGCATGGTGCGTACCGCCTCGGCGCCGATGCCGGCGGAGAAGGCGTCCTCGCCATATTCATCCTGCGCAGCGAGCAACTCGTCCTCGGTCAGAAGCTGGTACTTCTCGAGCGCGGTGAGGCCGGGCTCGATCACCACATAGCTCTCGAAATAGAGCACGCGCTCGAGTTGCTTGAGCTGCATGTCGAGCAGCAGTCCGATGCGGCTCGGAAGGCTTTTCAGGAACCAGATGTGCGCGACCGGCGCGGCAAGCTCGATATGGCCCATCCGCTCGCGGCGGACCTTCGAGACGGTGACCTCGACGCCGCACTTCTCGCACACAATACCTTTGTACTTCATGCGCTTGTACTTGCCGCAGAGGCACTCGTAATCCTTGATCGGGCCGAAGATGCGCGCGCAAAACAGGCCGTCACGCTCGGGCTTGAACGTGCGGTAGTTGATCGTCTCCGGCTTCTTGATCTCGCCGAAGGACCAGCTGCGGATCTTGTCGGGCGACGCGATTCCGATGCGGATCTCGTCGAAGGTCTCCGGCTTGGCGATCGGGTTCGCGAAATTGGTCAGTTCGTTCATTTTTTCTTCCTCTTGACCCTCTCCCCACTCGTGGGGAGAGGAAGAGCCGCCGTCAGGCGGCGAAGGAGAGGGGAACAGGCCCCTCTCCCCGGCCCTCTCCCCACGAGTGGGGAGAGGGAGTTCAGTCACTCAGCAGCCAGCGCGGCCGGTTCGGCGTCCGGATCGACGATGCTGTCGAGCTCGACGTTGAGGCCGAGCGAACGCATTTCCTTCACGAGCACGTTGAAGCTCTCCGGGATGCCGGCCTCGAACGTGTCGTCGCCCTTGACGATCGCCTCGTAGACTTTGGTGCGGCCGATGACGTCGTCGGACTTCACCGTCAGCATCTCCTGGAGCGTGTACGCGGCCCCGTAAGCCTGCAGCGCCCACACCTCCATCTCGCCGAAGCGCTGTCCGCCGAACTGCGCCTTGCCGCCCAGCGGTTGCTGGGTGACGAGGCTGTACGGGCCGATCGAGCGCGCGTGGATCTTGTCGTCCACGAGGTGGTGGAGCTTCAGCATGTAGATGTAGCCGACGGTCACCTTGCGGTCGAAGGGGTTGCCCGTCCGCCCGTCGAAGAGTGTGACCTGGCCCGATGGGTCGAGGCCCGCTTTCTCCAGCATGGCGCTGACGTCCGGCTCGCGCGCGCCGTCGAACACCGGCGTACCCATCGGGATGCCGGCGGTGAGGTTCGACGCGAGCTCGGCGATCGACTCATCGTCGCGGCTGTCGATCTCCTTCGTGTACGAGTCGCCGTAGATATCCTTGAGCTTCGCACGAAGTGCCTTGGCATCCTTGCCGGTGAGCTCCTTGCCGCGCTCGTGGATGCCTTCGAGCATCTCCTGGATCTGCCGGCCGAGGCCGCGCGACGCCCAGCCCAGATGCGTTTCGAAGATCTGCCCGACGTTCATGCGCGAAGGCACGCCGAGCGGGTTCAGCACGATGTCGACCGGAGTCCCGTCCTCGAGGAACGGCATGTCCTCCTGCGGCAGGATGCGGCTGATCACGCCCTTGTTGCCGTGCCGGCCAGCCATCTTGTCGCCCGGCTGAAGCTTGCGCTTCACCGCGACGAACACCTTGACCATTTTGAGCACGCCCGGCGGCAGCTCGTCGCCGCGTTCGAGCTTCTCGACCCGGTCCTCGAAGCGCCGGTTGATGACCGCGGTGGCCTCGTCGTACTGTGCCTTGAGCGCTTCGAGATCGGCCTGACGCTTGTCGTCCTTGACCGCGATCTTCCACCACTCGTGGCGCTCCGCGCCGTCGAGCGTCGCCTCGTCGAGGGTCGAGCCCTTCTTGATGCCCTTCGGCGCGGCGGTCGCCACCTGCCCGATGAGCATCTCCTTTAAGCGCGAGAAGGTTGCGCGGTTGAGGATGCCCTTTTCGTCGTCGGCGTCCTTCTTGAGCCGCTCCTTCTCCTCCGTCTGGATCGCCCGCGTCCGGTCGTCGATGTCGATTCCGTGGCGGTTGAAGACGCGGACCTCGACCACTGTCCCGGACACGCCCGGCGGCAGGCGAAGCGACGTGTCGCGCACGTCGGACGCCTTCTCGCCAAAGATGGCGCGAAGAAGCTTTTCTTCGGGAGTCATCGGGCTTTCGCCCTTCGGCGTGATCTTGCCGCACAGGATGTCGCCCGGCTCGACCTCGGCGCCGATGTAGACGATGCCCGCCTCGTCGAGGTTGCGGAGCGCTTCCTCGCCGACGTTCGGGATGTCGCGGGTGATGTCCTCGGGCCCGAGCTTGGTATCGCGGGCCATCACCTCGAACTCCTCGATGTGGATCGAGGTGAAGACGTCGTCCTTCACGATCCGCTCGGAGATCAGGATCGAGTCTTCGTAATTGTAGCCGTTCCACGGCATGAACGCGACGAGCACGTTCCGCCCGAGCGCAAGCTCGCCATATTCGGTCGACGGACCGTCGGCGATGATTTCGCCCGCCTCGACCGTATCCCCGACCTTCACCAGCGGGCGCTGGTTGATGCAGGTGTTCTGGTTGGAGCGCTGGAACTTCATGAGGGTGTAAATATCGACGCCCGACTCGCCTGCCGTCAGGTCGCCGGTGACGCGGACGACGATTCGCGCCGCGTCGACCTGGTCGACGATACCCGAGCGGCGCGCAGCGATTGCTGCACCGGAATCGCGCGCCACCGTCTCCTCCATGCCGGTGCCGACGAGCGGCGCCTCGGCCTGGAGCAGCGGCACCGCCTGGCGCTGCATGTTCGAGCCCATCAGCGCGCGGTTGGCGTCGTCATTCTCGAGGAACGGAATGAGCGATGCGGCGACCGACACCAGCTGTTTGGGACTGACGTCCATCAGCGTGATCTGCTCGCGCGGAGCGATCAGGAACTCGCCATTGCGCCGCGCCGAGATGATGTCCTCGGCAAACGTGCTGTCCTTGTTCAGCTCGGCGTTCGCCTGGGCGATGGTGTGCTTCGCCTCTTCCATCGCCGATAGATAGACGACGTCGTTGGTCACCTTGCCGTCGACGACCTTGCGGTACGGCGTTTCGATGAACCCATACTTGTTGACGCGGCTGAAGCTGGCGAGCGAGTTGATCAGGCCGATGTTCGGGCCTTCCGGAGTCTCGATCGGGCAGATCCTACCATAGTGCGTCGGGTGGACGTCGCGGACCTCGAACCCGGCGCGTTCGCGGGTCAGGCCGCCCGGCCCGAGCGCCGAGACGCGGCGCTTGTGGGTGACTTCCGACAGCGGATTGGTCTGGTCCATGAACTGTGAGAGCTGCGAGGAACCGAAGAACTCGCGCACCGCGGCGACCGCCGGCTTGGCGTTGATGAGGTCGTTCGGCATCACCGTCGACACGTCGACGCTGCTCATCCGCTCCTTGACCGCGCGCTCCATGCGCAGCAGCCCGACGCGGTACTGGTTCTCGAGCAGCTCGCCGACCGAACGCACTCGGCGGTTGGCGAGATTGTCGATGTCGTCGATCTCGCCCTTGCCGTCCTTGAGGTTCACCAGCTCCTGAACGACTGCGAGGATATCGTCCTTGCGCAGAGTCGTCACCGTGTCCTCGACGTCGAGGCCGAGGCGCATGTTGAGCTTGACCCGGCCGACCGCGGACAGGTCGTAGCGCTCGGGATCGAAGAACAGGCCGTAGAACAGCGCGTCCGCGGTCTCGCGGGTCGGTGGCTCGCCGGGGCGCATGACGCGATAGATGTCTGCCAGCGCGCTGTCGCCGTCCTCGCTCTTGTCGGCCTTGAGCGTGTTGCGCATCCACGGGCCGGTGTTGACGAAATCGATGTCGAGCAGCTCGAGCTTGTTCACCTTGGCCTTGTCGAGCTTCTCGAGGTTCTCCGCAGTGACCTCGTCGCCGGCCTCGATGTAGATCTCGCCGGTCTTCTCGTTGATCAGGTCGTAAGCCGAATAACGGCCGTAGATTTCCTCGGTCGGAATGATGAGATTGTTGAGGCCCTCCTTGGCCGCCTGGTTGGCGCGCCGCGGCGTGATCTTCTCGCCCGCCTTGAACACGACCTCGCCGGTGTCGGCGTCGACCACGTCGTGGGTCGGCTTCTGGCCGCGCCACGCTTCGGCGCTGTACGGGATCTGCCAACCGTTCTTGCCGCGCGTGTAGATTACGCGGCTGTAGAACGTGTTGAGGATCTCCTCGCTCGTCATTCCAAGCGCGTGAAGCAGCGCGGTGACCGGCAGTTTGCGCTTGCGGTCGATGCGGACGTTGACGATGTCCTTGGCGTCAAACTCGAAGTCCAGCCAGCTGCCGCGGTACGGGATTACCCGCGCCGCGAAGAGATATTTGCCGCTTGCGTGGGTCTTGCCGCGGTCGTGGTCGAACAGCACGCCCGGCGAACGGTGCATCTGGCTGACGATCACACGCTCGGTGCCGTTGATGATGAAGGTGCCGTTCATCGTCATGAGCGGCATGTCGCCCATGTAGACGTCCTGCTCCTTGATATCGATGACCGACTTGGCCTCGGTCTCGGGATCGATCTCGAAGGTCGTCAGGCGCAGCGTGACGCGCATCGGCGCGGCGTAGGTGAGCCCGCGCTGGCGGCACTCGTCGGTGTCGTACTTGGGCGGTTCCAGCTCGTAATGGTCGAAATCGAGGTGGGCCGTCCCGGCAAAGTCGACGATCGGGAACACCGAGCGGAGCGTCTTCTCAAGACCCGATACGTAACCCGTTTTCGGGTCCGAGCGGAGGAACTGCTCGTAGCTCTCGCGCTGAACCTCGATGAGGTTCGGCATTTCCGAAATCTCGTGGATGTTGCCGAAGATCTTGCGGATTCGCCGCTGCTTGGTTTTGAGCCCGCTGGAGGTCTTACGGGGGGCGTCGATCGCTTTGGTGGCCATGTGCTTCCCTGCGCTGTGCGGCGCGCAGGTGCCCGCGCTCCGCCTGGTTTGCCGGCTCGCGGCCGGCCAATGTTTGGAGCGCCGTCCCGCCACCCTCTCCAATGCGTTCGGTCCGTGCGCCAACCCGGACCCTGTCCCGGAGAGGACGGGAAAAGCTCCGGGCGCACGTCACCGTGCGGCGGAGCCGTCTATTTCTTGGATGAAGGCCATATAATCCTATTTCAGCGCGTGTGAAGGGGGTTGCTGCTAGTTTTTCACAGCGCACCCGGCGACGCACAGGATTATCCGGAACGGACTGAGTTCAAGCCGAAAGCGACGCGGTTCGTGTCGTCCGCGCCCTTGCCGCCCGTTACAAGACTGCGGTGCGTCATCAGCGTGCCGAAATCCCGCTAAAGCTCACCGGGCTTGCCACCGCCCGACGTTTCTTCTCGGACTGCTTCGCCGAACAAGGTGGCGATCGGGAATGCCTGTGGGTCGCGCATCTCGACGACGAAGCACGCTGCCTTCACCTCTCACGGCACCTCGGCGACGTGGGCGGAGTCGCTTTCCCTATCCGGAATATCGTGGTCGATGCGGCACAGCACGGAAGCGCGGCGATCCTGCTTGCCCACAACCATCCGAGCGGCGACCCGCGGCCCAGCGAGTCCGACCTGAGGGCGACGCGGCGGCTCGCGGCGGCGGCGGGAGCGCTGGGTTGCAGGCTGCTCGATCATCTGGTCTTCGCCGGCGACGAATGCACCAGCCTGAGGCGCCTCGGCTACCTCTAGGATCTGCAGGGCTCGATCGCCTCGGGTTCCGGCCGCGGCTCCGACGCACGGAATGCCGCGAAGTACGCTTCTCCGCCGGTCAGCATGCCCGATCTGACGAGCGACAAACCGAGCGCGGCGAGCTCGCATTTGAGCTGGTCGGGCGGCATTCCGTGGCGCTTCACCGGCCGGTCGGCCTCGACCACGACCACCAGTCCGCCGGGCTTCAGCCCTTCGCGCATGTGCCACAGGAACGCATAGGGCGACGCTACCTCGTGGTACATGTGGACGAGGAAGATGCGGTCGAATGTCCTTGGCGGCAGCAACGGGTCGTCAGGCGTGCCGAGCCTCACCGCGACATTGTCGAGCCGCTCGCGCTGGACCCGGTCGGTGAGCGCGGCGGTGACTTCGGGCATGATGTCCTCGGCGAGCACCCGGCCCTTCGGGCCGACAATCCGCGCCAAGCGCACGGTATAATAGCCCTGTCCCGCGCCGACGTCGGCGACCCACATGCCGGGGCGCACCCCGGCGAGCTGGATGACCTGCTGCGCCTCGCCCAGTCGGTCGCGGGCGTCCTCGGTCGAAAACGTGTCGCCGACGATCGGCGCGACGTCGCGCTGCGCAGCCGGGAAACGCTGCTGCGGCTGCGGCTGCGCGCCGCACGCCACCAACAGCAGAGCCGCCAGCGCGGCGGCAATCCTATTCGACATCCTCGACTTCGACGGTTTCGCCGGTCACCCGCTGCGACAAGGCCGCGGCCATGAAGCGGTCGAGGTCGCCGTCGAGAACGTCGCTCGGCGCGGTCGATGTCACGCCGGTCCGCAGGTCCTTCACCAGCTGATAGGGCTGCAGCACATAGGAGCGGATCTGGTGGCCCCAGCCGATGTCGGTCTTCGCGGCATTGGCGGCATCCGCCTCCGCCTCGCGCTTCTGGAGCTCCGCCTCGTAAAGCCGCGCCTTCAATTGCTTCATCGCCGAGGCGCGGTTCTTGTGCTGCGAACGCTCGTTCTGGCAGGCGACGACGATCCCGGTCGGAATATGCGTGATTCGGACCGCGCTGTCGGTCGTGTTGACGTGCTGCCCCCCCGCGCCCGACGATCGGTAAGTATCGATCCTGAGGTCCTTCTCCTCGACCTGGATGTCGATGTCCTCGTCGACCTCGGGGTAGACCCACACGCTGGAAAAGCTGGTGTGGCGCCGAGCGTTCGCGTCGTACGGGCTGATCCGGACGAGCCGGTGCACGCCGCTCTCGGTCTTGAGATTGCCGTACGCGTTCTCGCCCTTCACCAGAATCGTCGCCGACTTGATCCCCGCCTGCTCGCCCGAATGGTGGTCGATCATGTCGACCTTGAACCCGTGCCGCTCGGCCCAGCGCGTGTACATGCGCATCAGCATCTCGGCCCAGTCCTGGCTTTCGGTCCCGCCAGCGCCGGCGTTGACCTCCACATAGGCATTGTAGGCATCCGCCTCACCGGCGAGCAGCGCCGCGACCTTGGCGCGGTCGGCGCGCTCGGCGAGCTCGGCGAGGCTTCGGATCCCGTCCTCGACCATCGCGTCGTCGCCCTCGCTCTCGGCCAGTTCGATCAACTCGGACGTGTCGGCGAGCTCGCGCTCGAGGGTTTGTGTGGCTCCGATCGCTTCCTCGAGCCGGCGCCGCTCACGCATCACGTCCTGCGCCGCTTTGGGGTCGTCCCACAGCGTCGAGTCTTCCACCCTGGTGTTCAGCTCCTCGAGCCGCTTGAGCGCACGGTCCCAGTCGAGGAAACGGCGCAGCAGCGCGGTCGCGGCGTTGATCTGGTCGATGTGGGCCTGCGCTTCGGCGCGCACTTTGAACTCCTTCGTGCCCAGTCCCTGGAAGAGAAAATCCGGCTTCCCGCTTTCGCAGGAATACAGGCGGCAGCTGCTACTAGTGCGTGTTCTGGGTTGGCAAGCCGCGAGGCTCGGAGACGGTCGCGGGCGACGTCGGACGCCGCGGCTCTGCCGGCGACGGCTCCGGGTGCCCCTCCTTCCCCTCGGCCGCCTGCTGCGCTGCCTGCTGTCCAGCCTGCTGCCACAATTGCAGATATTGCGGCCCGTACGGATCGCCATAGGTGCTGTGCGTGCTGTGGACGGCCTCCGTCTGCGGCTGGAACGCTTCCCAGATTACCGGCGACTTGGGGTCGTTGCTGGTTGGGAAAGTGCCGAACACGGGCTTGCCGGTGTTGCGGTCGATCCGCACCCAGCGGATGCCCGGAGGCGCGATGAACGGCACCTTCGGCTCATCCTTGAGCGCGGTCAGCGCCCATTGTTTCCAGATCGGCGCCGCGATCCGACCGCCCTGCGCCGCATGGCCCATCGGGTGCGGCTGGTCGTAGCCGACATACACTCCCGCGACGATGTCGGGCGTTCCGCCGACGAACCACACGTTGGTCGGCCCGTTGGTGGTTCCCGTCTTGCCGAACAGCGGACGGTCGAGGTCGCGCAACACCGTTGCCGTGCCGCGTAGGATTACGCCTTCCATTACGTGGACCATCTGGAACGCGGCCATCGCGTCGACCAACTGCCGCGTCCGGCTCGGCGGCCGCGGCATCGGCCCGCCGTTCCAGTCGGGCGCACTGCAATTGCCCATCAACGCGCAGCGATTGTCGGTCCGGTAAATGACCTTGCCGTCGCGATCTTCGACATAATCGATCGTGGTCGGCTTCACCGAACGACCCTGGTTGGCGAGGATGGCATACGCATTGACGAGGCGCAGCACGGTCGTGTCGCCAGCGCCAAGCGCCATCGACAGGTAATTCTCGTAGTCGCCGACGCCGAGCTTGCGCGCGGTGTCGGTGATCTTGGGCATGCCCACGATCGAGGCGGCGCGGACCGTCATCAGGTTGCGCGACTGCTCGAGCCCCCAGCGCAGCGTATGCGGGCCGGCAGAACGGCGGTCGAAGTTGACGAAGCACTTCTGGCCGAGCCCGGCGCCCTGCCAAACGCAGAAGGGCGCATCGAGCTCGATGGTCGCCGGGGTGAAGCCGTTCTGGAGCGCGGTCACGTAGACGATCGGCTTGAACGCCGAGCCCGGCTGGCGGAGCGCCTGAGTCGCCCGGTTGTAGCTCGATCCGATGACGTCGAAGCCGCCCTGCATCGCGAGGACCCGGCCGGAATGGACCTCCTCGACGAGCATGCCGCCGGAGACCGCCGGGACCGAGCGCAGCTGATAGGTGCCCGGAGCGGCCTGCTTGACGATGATGACCATTCCGGGCTTGAGCCGGTCGAAGGCGCGCCCACCCTCGCCGCGCACCGGCATTGACGCCTCCGACGCGGGCAAGGTGCCCTTCGAGCCGTTTGTGAAGCCGATCGTCGCCGCGCCGTCGCTTTTGGCGAGAACCACTGCCTTCAGCCAGTCCGTGTAACCCGTGCCGACGGGCGCGCGGTCGAGCTGGCCGGACCAATCTTTGGACAGATCGATGCTCTTCCCGAGGTCCTTCCACGCGGTCCCCCCGCCGAACTTGACGAGCCCGTCGCGGAGCGCATTGGCCGCGGCATCCTGCATCACGGGGTTCATCGAAGTGCGCACCCACAGGCCGCCGCTGTAGACGCTGTTCGGGCCGTTCTCGGCATCCTCGCCGAACTGCTTGATCAGCTCGCGCCGGACCTCCTCCATGAAATAACCGCCCTGCTGACGGAACTTTTCGTTGCTTCCGTAGCGGATCGTGCCGAGCGGAGTTGCAGCTGCCGAGTGCCATTGGTCTTCGGTGATGTAGCCGTTGCGGTACATCTCGCGCAGTACGTAGTTGCGGCGATCGAGCGCCCGCTCGGTCGCGCGCACCGGGTCATAGTTGGAGGGCGCCTTGGGCAGGATGGCGAGATAGGCCGCCTCGGACAGGTTCAGCTCATCGACGTCCTTGTCGAAATACGCCCGCGCGGCGGCCTGCACGCCATAGGCGTTGCGGCCGAGGAAGATGGAATTGAGGTACAGCTCGAGGATCTGCTCCTTGCTGAGCGTATCCTCGAGCCGGAATGCGAGAATCGCTTCGCGCGCCTTGCGCCCGACATTGTAGCTGCTGTCGCGCAACAGGTATTTCGCGACTTGCTGGGTGATGGTCGAGCCGCCCGCTACCCGACCGCCCCTGCCCAGATGCGTGGCGTAATTGAACACCGCCTTGGTGAAACCGCCGTAGTCGATACCGTGGTGGTGGAAGAAGGTCTTGTCCTCGGCCGAGATGAAGGCCTGCACCAGGACGGGCGGATATTCGTCGAACGACAGATCGACCCTGCGCTCTCGCGCGAAGGTCTGGATCGGGTCGCCGTTGTAGCCGCGCACGTTGGTCGGCAACGGCGGCTGGTAGGCGAGCAGCGACTGGGCAGACGGAAGGCCCGACGCGAAATAGATCCACATCGCCGCAACGAGCGCGAACAGGGCCGCGCCGGCCCATACGGCCCACCGCACCCAGCGGTGTGCCCACCACGGGTCGACCCATGCGTGAACCTTCTCGTTGAATGCGACGAGATCGGGAAGCTGCCACCCCGGCAAAGTCAGGCGCTCGAATTTCATTCGATGCTGCGTCTAGCCTGTAGGAACTGGTGCGGAAAGCCGGTTAATGCCGGCTGCGCGCCGCAATGTCGGTTTCGATCGCCTGCGCGAGCGCCAGCGCGACCTTCGCCCTTTGCTCGGGCGAGCGCAGCAGCAGCTCGTCGTCGGCATTGCTGAGGTACCCGGCTTCGAACAGCACCGCCGGCGCCTCGGCGCGGCGCAGCACATGGAAAGAGGCGAAGCGGTGCGGGTTCGGCCGAAGCCCGACACGGCCAGCCGACTTGTGGACGAGCCGCACGGCGAGGTCGGCCGATGCGCTCATCTGCGACTGCATCGAGAGATCGGAGAGCATCGCTTCGACCGAGCCTTTGACAGCTCTGGCCTGTGCCGCGCCATTCTCCTTGGCCGCAAGGCGCGCGGCTTCGGCGTCCGAAGCGACGTCCGACAGCGAGTAAACGGTCGCGCCGCGGGCGAGCGGGTTGGGGGCGCTGTCGAGGTGAAGCGACACGAACATCGCCGCGTTGAGCCGCCGCGCCACCGCCGCCCGGTCGTCGAGCGACAGGTAACGGTCGTCCTCTCGGGTCATTGCCACCCGCACGCGGCCTCGCGTCACCAGATCGTCCCGAAGCTCGCGGGCGAGCGCCAGCGCCAGGTCTTTTTCACTGACCTCGCCGGAAACGCTGGTCGCACCCGGATCGCGGCCGCCGTGGCCGGCATCGATCACAACGATCGGCCGGCCGCGAGCCTGAGGCGCGCCGTAGATTTTATCGCTGACCGGCGGAGGCACGTTCACGGTGAGACTTGCCTGCGCCGCCGCGCCGCTGCGCCCGCCGGCCGCAAGCAGCAGCGCG
>NZ_WJSQ01000064.1 GCF_009720245.1 Sphingomonas segetis
GCGGCCTGATGCTGGCGGACACCAACGACATCAAGGCGGGCGACCTGTTCGCCGCCGGTTTCCTCGCCGCCCGGATTCGCGGGCGCGGACTTACAGCTTGCCTCGACACCGGCGCGCTTGCGGCGGCGGAAGTGATCTCGCATTTCGGTGCGCGCCCCGAAGCCGACCTCCGGCACCTGGTCGAGCAGTGAAGAACCTCGACCAGCTCGCCGTCTATTGCGGCTCGGCGCCGGGCACCGACCCCGCCTTCGCGGCCGCGGCGTGCGCAACCGCCGCGGCGATGGTCCGCGAGCAAGTGCAGCTGGTCTACGGCGGCGGCCGGCTTGGCCTGATGGGCCTGATCGCCAACAGGGTGCTCGAGCTCGGCGGCTTCGTTTACGGCGTCATCCCGCAGGCGCTGGTCGACATCGAAGTCGCGCACTCGGGCGTTACCGAGCTCCACATCGTCGAGACGATGCACGAGCGAAAAGCGAAGATGACCGAGCTTGCCGACGCCTTCCTCGCGCTTCCGGGAGGGATCGGAACGCTCGACGAATTCTTCGAGGCGTGGAGCTGGAATGCGCTCGGCTATCACAAGAAGCCGTTCTGCCTCTTGAACGTCAACGGCTATTGGGACGGGCTGATCGGCTTCATCGACCACGCAGCGGCGAGCGGCTTCATGTCGCCGCAGCGGCGCGCTCAACTCCTTGTCGCGGAAACGCCCGAACAGGCGCTCGAACTGCTGGACGAAGCCGTCACAGCCGCTACGCAGGGCATGGTCTGGTAGAGATTTCACTTTGCGCCTCGGGGGAGGGGCTTCCAATGAATAGCAAGCTGCTCGGCCTCGCCGGGATCGCCGTCATCCTTGCCATCGCCCTGCTCTTTTCGACCAACCGGCGCGCGATCCGGCTGCGCGTGGTCGCGGCCGCGTTCGCCTTGCAGGCCGCCGTCGCCTTGTTCGTGTTCAAGACCACCGTCGGAGTCGCGACGATCAAGGGCCTGTCGTTCGCGGTCGCGAACTTGCTAGGCTATGCGAACACCGGCACCGAATTCCTGTTCGGCCCGGCCGACAAGAACCCGCTCGCCAACACTTTCGCGATCGCCGCTTTGCCGGTGATCATCTTCTTCGCGAGCCTGGTCGCGATCCTTTATTATCTCGGCATCATGCAGCGGATCGTCCGCTGGGTCGGCGGAGCGATCGGCTGGGTGACGGGCATCAGCCGGGTCGAATCGCTGTCGGCGGCGGCGAACATTTTCGTCGGCCAGTCCGAATCGCCGCTGGTCGTTCGCCCCTATCTCGCCGCGCTCCCGCCCTCGCGGCTGTTCACCGTAATGTGCGTCGGCATGGCCGGCGTCGCGGGCACGATCCTCGCGGCTTACGCGAGCCTGCTCGGCGAGCAGTACCTCCCTTATTTGCTGGCGGCGGCCTTCATGTCGGCGCCGGGCGGCATCCTGATGGCCAAGATCATCGTGCCCGACGAGCCGGAGGACACCGACAGCGTCGAGGATTCCAAGGTCGAGGTCGCCGAGACTTTCGAGGAGGGGATGCAGCCGGCGAACGTCATCATGGCCGCCGCCCAGGGCGCGCAGACCGGCGTCAAGCTCGCGGTCGCCGTCGGCGCGATGGTGCTCGCGTTCGTCGCGCTGGTCGCGCTCGCCAACGGGCTGCTCGGCGGGCTCGGCAACATGATCGGCGTTCCGGGCCTCAGCTTCCAGCGTCTGGTCGGTTATCTCTTCGCGCCGGTCATGTACCTGATCGGCGTTCCATGGAACGAAGCGGGCACCGCCGGCGGGCTGTTCGGCACCAAGCTTGTGCTCAACGAATTCGTCGCGTTCCTCGATCTCGGCCAGATGAACGCCGCGGCGCTAGGCGACCGCAGCCGCGCGATCATCATCTTCGCTTTGTGCGGCTTCTCCAACTTCAGCTCGATTGCGATCCAGATGGCCGTGACCGGCGGCCTCGCCCCCAACCAGCGCCCCGTCATCGCAAGACTTGGCCTGCGCGCTTTGCTGGCCGGGAGCCTGGCCAACCTGATGAGCGCGGCGCTGGCGGGACTGATGATTCCTTAGATCGCGCCAATTTTTCTTCTTCGCGCCTTCGCGCCTTCGCGTGAAAAGAAAAATTCGACTGACCAGTGCGCCCAATCACGAGTAGAATTGAATCATGGCCTCGATCACCGCCAACCAAATCGCGTCCGTTTCGCTGAAGGACGCCGACCACGACCCCGAGGTCTTCGCGGAGAAGCTCGGGCGCAGCTTCGAGGATTACGGGTTCGCGATCATCGCCGACCACGGAATTCCCGACGCGCTCATCTATCGCGCGGAGGAGAAAGCGAAAGCCTTCTTCGCGCTCCCGGACGACGTGAAGAACAAGTACCGCGTCCCTGGCAGCGGCGGCGCGCGCGGCTACACGCCATTCGGGATCGAGACCGCCAAGGGGGCGAAGGCGCACGACCTCAAGGAATTCTGGCATGTCGGCCGCGACCTGCCGGAGGGGCACCCCTTTCGCGACCATATGCCCGATAATCTCTGGCCGGCCGAAGTGCCGAGCTTCAAGGACACGTTCCAGGAGCTTTACGCGACGTTCGATGCCGCGGGGCTCAAGGTGCTGAAGGCGATCGCGCGTTACCTGAAGATCGACGAAGATTATTTCGAGGACGCGGTGCGCTACGGCAATTCGGTGCTGCGCGCGCTTCACTACCCGCCGCAGAAAGAGCCGACCGGCGAGCATATCCGCGCCGGCGCGCACGAGGACATCAACGCGATCACGCTTCTGCTCGGCGCCGAGGAAGCGGGGCTCGAGCTGCTGACCCGCGACGGCCGCTGGATCCCGGTTTCACCCAAGCCCGGCGAGCTGGTGATCAACATCGGAGACATGCTCCAGCGGCTGACCAACGGCGTGCTCCGCTCGACCTCGCACCGAGTCGTCAACCCGACCCCCGACCGCGCGAGCCACGCGCGCTACTCGATGCCTTTCTTCCTCCACTTCCGCTCGGACTTGCTGATCGATGCGCTGCCCGAGACGGTGCCCGCGGGCGAGCAGCCCAAATGGTCGCCGATCACCGCCAACGATTACCTCCAGGAGCGCCTGCGCGAGATCAAGCTGGTCTAGAGAGGTTCGCCGGCCCAAACCCGAACGGGATCAGCTCGCCGATCGTGTGGCCCTCGACCGCCGAACCGTCGCCGCTGCCGCAGATGATCTCGACGTCGCGGGCGCTCAATTGGGCGGCTTCGAGGATGGCTTGCCGGCAGCCGCCGCACGGGGTGCAGATGGTGGCATCACTGCCGCCGACCACCGCGATCCGCGCGACCTTGTCGAGGCCGAACTTGTGCTGCGCGGCGGTGAGCGCGCTTTGCTCGGCGCAGAGGCCGAGGCGGTAGCAGGCGTTCTCCATGTTCGCGCCGGTCACGACCTCGCCCTCGACCGACTCGATCGCGCAGCCGACGCAGAAGTTCGAATAAGGCGCATAAGCCTTCGCCGCCGCCTCGCGCGCCAGCGCAATCAGCTCTTCATCTGTCATCAATTCGACCTTAGGCAGCAGCACGCGCGCGCGCTAGTCAGCCGTCATTTGCGAGCCGGCGAAAGCCGGTGAAGCGATGCACGAAATTTTTTCACACGAAGGCACGAAGAAGAAATTAAGGCACGAAGGGGTCGCAGCTGATCTTCGTGGCTTCACTTTCTTCTTCGTGCCTTCGTGTGATCCATCTTTCTTCTGGATTGCTTCGTCGCTGCGCTCCTCGCAATGACGACTCGGAGACTGTTGTTGATGAATGCTCGTGTTCTCGCACTTGCGGCAGTCGCCGCGTTGATTCCATCGCCGGTCCTCGCCTGGGGCAAGACCGGGCACCGGGTAGTCGCCGCGATCGCCGACACGCAGCTTTCGGGGCTGGCGCGCGCTCACGTTCGCGAAATCCTGAGGCCCGGCGAAAGCCTCGTCGACGCGGCCAACTGGCCGGACGAGATGCGCTCCGATCCAGCCATCTTCTGGCAGAAGACGGCGACTCCCTGGCACTACGTCACGCTGAACGGCATCACCTACGACCACGCGCCGTCCGAAGGCGACGCGCTGGAGGCGCTCGACCATTTCAGCAAGGTTTTGAAAGACCCGGCGGCGAGCCTCGCCGACAAGCAGACCGCGCTGCGCTTCGTCATTCACCTCGTCGGCGACCTCCACCAGCCGCTGCACGTCGGCAAATGCTGCGACCGCGGCGGCAATGACGTGAACGTGACCTGGTTCGGAAAGCCGACGAACCTCCACGCCGTGTGGGATTCGCAGCTCGTCGACGAGGAGCAATTGTCGTTCACCGAGCTCGCCGCCAAGCTCGAGCGGCACATGAGCGACCGCCAGCTGATCGCCTGGTGGGACATCAACCCGCGCGACTGGATGAGCGAGAGCGGCGAGTATCGCGACACGCTCTATCCGGCCGCGGCCGACATGCCGAAGCCGAAGAAGGGCGAGAAGGTGAAGAAGGTGAAGAAGGTGAAGAAGGGTGAGGCGGTGCTTCCGGCCTTGTCCTACTCCTACGTTTATCGGTTCACGCCCCTGATGGAGCAACGGCTGTCGCAGGGTGGCGTGCGGCTCGCGGCGTATCTGAACGCGCTTTTCGACGAGCCGCAGGTGCTTCCGGAGAGGCCCGCGCGATGATCCGCAGAGTCTCTGTCGGCTTCGCCGCCATCTTCCTGTCCGCGTGCGCGGCGCAGGTTCCGCCCCAAGCCGCGCAGCCGCCGATCGAAGTCCAGATCCTCGCAATCAACGACTTCCACGGCAATATCGAGACGCCGCCGCAGCCGGTGTCGATCACGCAAGCCGACGGCACGGTGCTGAAGGCGCGACTCGGCGGCGCGGCGCAGCTTGCGTCCGCGCTCGAGCAGGCACGCCAAGGCCATCCGTACAGCATCACCGTCGCAGCGGGCGATCTGATCGGCGCCTCGCCGCTCGCTTCGGCATACTTCCTCGACGAGCCGACGATCGACGCGATGAGCCTGCTCGGCCTCAGCCTCGCCTCCGTCGGCAACCACGAGTTCGACAAGGGCTCGGCCGAGCTTGTGCGCATGCAGCAAGGCGGATGCGAGAAACACACGACGCGCGTGCCCTGCCGGCTCGAGCCGTTCGCCGGCGCGCGGTTCCAGTATCTCGCCGCGAACGTGCAACGCGGCGACGGGGCCACCCTCTTCCCCGCAACCGCCATCAAGCAGGTCGGCCCGATCAAGATCGGCTTCATCGGCGAGACCCTCCAAGGCACCGGCAGCATCGTCAGCCCCGCCGGGGTCGCGGGGCTGCATTTCGCCGACGAAGCGGCGACGGCCAACGCGCTGGTGCCGAAGCTCAAGGCCGCGGGCGCCGACACGATCGTCCTGCTCATCCACCAGGGCGGAGGCGTGCCCGACAGCTTCGAGGAACAGGGCTGCAACGGCATCGCCGGCGATATATTGCCGATCCTCGACAAGCTCGATCCGGCGATCACGACGGTCGTCTCCGGCCACACGCACCAGGCTTATGCCTGCACGCTGCAGCGCGGCGGCGCGGCGCGGCTCCTGACCAGCGCCGGCAGGTACGGGATCCTTTACACCGACCTTCGGCTGAGCTTCGATCCGGTCAGCCGCCGCATGATCGGCGAACGCGCGGTCAATGTGCCGGTGACCGGCGCGGTCGGTTCCGACTCTCAGGTGGCGGCGCTGGTCGCCCGCTACGTGATCGCGTCGAAGCCGGCCGCCGAGCGCGTCGTCGGCCATCTCGAAGCGCCCGCCACGAAGTCGGAAGAGAATGGCGAATCGCCCGTCGCCGACCTGATCGCCGACGCGCAGCTCGCGGCGACGAAGGGGTCCAATCGCGGCAATGCCGATCTGTCCTTCATCAACAGCGGCGGCGTCCGCACCGACCTGGTTCCGCGTGCGGACGGACGCGTCACCTACGGGCAGATTTTCGCGCTCGAGCCGTTCGGCAACACACTCGTGGTGCGGACGCTGACCGGGGCGCAGCTGAAGTCTCTGCTCGAGCACCAGTTCGACGCGCAAGGCCTTCGACCGTCGGTGCTCGTGCCCTCAGCGAACTTTCACTTCGCCTACGATCTCTCGAAGCCGCTGGGGGAGCACATCGTCGCGATGAGGCTCGACGGCAAGCCGATCGATCCGAATGGGCGGTATCGCGTGGTCGTGAACAGCTTCCTCGCTAGCGGCGGCGACGGCTACACAATGCTGACCGAGGGCGCGGATACCTTCGATGCGGGTCTCGACCTCGACGCGCTCGAGGAATGGCTCGCAACGAATCCGCAGGTCCCGACGCCCGGCCGAATTCGAGACGCGACGCCGCGCTAACGCAGCGGGGGCTCGTCGAAGCTGCGCAGCTTGCGGCTGTGCAGCCCTTCGCCTTCGAGCTGCAGCAGCCCGAGCGCCTCGATCCCGATCCGAAGATGCTGGCTGATCGCGCGCTCGTAGAAGGCATTGGCCTGTCCCGGCAGCTTGAGCTCGCCGTGGAGCGGCTTGTCCGACACGCAGAGCAAGGTGCCGTAAGGCACGCGGAAGCGATAGCCCTGCGCCGCGACCGTTGCCGATTCCATGTCGATGGCGACCGCCCGGCTCTGGTTGAGGCGCAGCGCGGAAGCCGCGTAGCGAAGCTCCCAGTTGCGGTCGTCGGTCGTCACCACCGTGCCGGTGCGCAGCCTTTGCTTGACGCTGTCCTCGTCCTCGCCGGTGACCTTTAGCGCGGCGTCGAACAGCGCCTTCTGCACTTCCGCGATCGCCGGCAGCGGGATTTCGGGCGGAAGCATGTCGTCGAGCACATGGTCGTCGCGTAAGTAGGCGTGGGCGAGGACATAGTCGCCGATTGTCTGGCTCGGCCGGAGCCCGCCGCAATGGCCGATCATCAGCCACACTTCGGGGCGGAGCACCGCGACATGGTCGCAGATCGTCTTCGCGTTGGCGGGTCCGACGCCGATGTTGACGAGCGTGATGCCGGCGCGGCCCTCGGCGATCAGGTGATAGGCCGGCATCTGGTGCCGCCGCCATTGACCGGCAGCGATCTGCGCCTCGGCGTCGATGAGCTCGCCGCGCTCGTACACCGCGCCCGGCACCGAGAGCGCGGTGAACCGGGAATCCGGGCGCCGCACCTCGTCTATCGCCACCCGCACGAACTCATCGACGTAGCGGATGTAGTTGGTGAACAGGACGAAGTGCTGGAAATGCTCGGCGGGCGTGCCGGTATAATGTTTGAGCCGGGCGAGGCTGAAATCGGTGCGCGGGCCGTCGAACAGCGCCAGCGGGCGTACGTCGCCGGCGGTCCACGTGCCATCCGCGACCTCGTCGCCGATATGCACCAGCTCGTTCGACGGAAAGAAGCGCGACAACTCGGCGGTGCCGATGTCGCCGATCTGGATGCCGCTCTCCTCTATCACATAGACATAAGGGATTTCGCTCGCCGAGCGGCCGACCGAGATCGTGGCGTCGTAGTCGCGGCTGAGATGTTCGAGCTGTTCGAAGAGATAGTCGCGGAACAGCTGCGGCCGCGCGATGCTGCTCGCGAACGCGCCGGGCTGGGTCAGCCGCGCGAAGGCGCGGGCGACGGCGGGCCGCGGGAACTTCCCCGCATAATCGATCCTGAGCTCGGGGTAGGCGAAGGCGCCGCGCGCTCGTGTCTCCGGGTCCGGCGGTATGCGGTCGCGCACATAAGCGGCGACCGCGCGCCTCAAATTGTCGACGGACTCGTCGTAGATCGCCGCGAGCTGGTCGACGATGGCGTGAATCGATTGCGCTTTACCCATCCGCAGCGAGTGCAAGAACTGGCGCGCGCTTTCAACCTTTGCCGGTTCGGCAATTGTGAGTCACGGTCCGAACCGTCATCAGGCGGCTCCGTCTCCCGGTCGCCAATTCCGCACCTCCGTCGGATCGCAGGCGGTGCCAGTGGCTGGCACGGCATGCGTCGAGTAGAATGCGCCGCATGAAACAGCAGGCTTCATCTCCGGCCGAATGGCCGGTCCGCGACAATCCCGATCGGCACCGGTTCGAGATCGACCTCGGCGACGGGTCCCTGGCAATCGCCGAATATACGCTACCCAGGGGAATCATCATGTTCACCCACACCGAAGTTCCGGCGGGGCACGAAGGGCAGGGCATCGGCACTGCGCTGATCCGCGCCGGCCTTGCAGCAGCGCGTGAGCGGGAGCTCAGGGTAATACCCATCTGCCCCTTCTTCGCCGCCTACATCAAACGGCATGCCGAGGAGCAAGACCTGCTCGACCCCGCGTGGCAGCGCGGAATCTCCTGAACCAGCACCTGCTCGCTCAAGTGTGTGCGCTACGGTTCTTGCGGTAGATTGCGACGAGGATGAGCGTGAACGCCGCAAGGCGGATTAGATAAAGCGAACCGCGCTCCTCGGTCGGGATGCTGGCGAGCGCGAGCACGGTTTGCGCTGCGCCGAGCAGCGCGAATGCGAGGCTGAAGGCGAGGAACAGCTGCTCTCGCGTGCGCTTCCAGAAGCGGAGGAAGAACAGGCCGCACACGAGGAACCCGAGCGCCACGGCTCCCGACAGGAAATCGTAAAGCGTCACTGCTCAGTTCTCCTCGATGCGCAGGATGAAACCGAACAGCAGGGAGCAAACGGCGGCGAGCGCAAGCAGCAGCCGCGGCAGCTTGAGGTCGAGGCTGGGCAGCAGCAGGAGGTCGAGCACGAGCACCAGATTGTTGAGCGCGAGGAAGACGAAGCAGATGCTGCTCCACAGCAGCAGCGGGGCCCCCGCCGTGCGATAGCTCCGGCCGAGCAGCCAGGCGCAGGCGGCGCTGGTCAGGAAGCACAGGAGATACACCGCGCCGGGGAAAATCTCCGCCATGATCATTCCTTACGCAACCGGAACGCATCTGCGAAGGCGGCAAGATCCGCTGCGGAGCTGCTGACGATCCTGCGGCGGACGGCGTCGGGCTTGGCCGCATAGAGGCTTTCGGCCCGCTCGACGTTGCGTGCCACCTCCTCGCTCACCGGCATGTAGCGCGCCCCTTCCGCGTCCACCGACGCGAGGCCGGCGGCGAGGAGCGAGTCGAGGGCCTTTGAGACGACGAGCTCGCTCGCGCGCAGTGTCGCGACGAGCTCCTCGCGCGACCAGACC
Organism: Sphingomonas segetis; assembly: GCF_009720245.1. GTDB lineage: Bacteria > Pseudomonadota > Alphaproteobacteria > Sphingomonadales > Sphingomonadaceae > Sphingomicrobium > Sphingomicrobium segetis. The sequence continues at coordinate 9,076 of NZ_WJSQ01000064.1, forward strand.
CGCTCCTCGCTCTTGAGCACCAGCAGCAATTCGAGCGCCCAAACCGATCGGAAGCTCGATGCGACGAACCGCAAAAGATCGTGGTCCGGGCCCGTCACGAGCCCGCGGCCACCGGAATTGCACGCATGCCATGCCCCTAGCGGCTCAACTCGGCGGCTGGCAACCGTCGTTCAGTCGCAATGCATGCGGAACTTTTAGGAAGCGGAAACCAAAACAATCCACTAATATGCGTGAGTTCGGCGGCCGGGGGGCCGCCATCGTGCAACCTGGGCGGGGGGAGAACATCCGAGCGGAGACGTAAGCGTGAACATCCAGGCCCAGCGCGATTTCATCGATCGCCGCCAGCTCGTCAGTGCCCTTCGGGCGCTCCGCCGCGGCGATTTCAGTGTTCGCTTGCCCGAAGACGCCGACGGAGTGGACGCCGAAATAGCAAGCCTTTTCAACGAGGTGGTCGCCCTCAATGAGGAGATGGCGCAGGAGTTCGAGCGGCTCTCCAGGGTGGTCGGAAAGGAAGGCAAGATCACCCAGCGCGGCCGGGTGAAAAATGCTCGCGGCGGGTGGGAAACCGCCATTCGCTCGGTCAACGAGCTCATCGAGGACATGGTCCAACCCACCACCGAGGTGGCGCGCGTGATCGGCTCGGTCGCCAAGGGCGACCTTTCCCAATCCATGTCGGTCGAGATCGATGGGCGTCCGCTGCGGGGCGAGTTCCTGCGCATCGGCAAGGTGGTCAACACCATGGTCGAGCAGCTGGGTTCGTTCGCATCCGAAGTGACGCGCGTGGCACGCGAGGTCGGCACCGAAGGCAAGCTCGGCGGCCAGGCGCGCGTGAAGGGCGTCGCCGGCACGTGGAAGGACTTGACCGACAATGTGAACGCGATGGCGACCAACCTGACGGGCCAGGTGCGCAACATCGCCGAAGTGACGACCGCCGTCGCCCGCGGCGACCTGTCCAAGAAAATCACGGTCGAGGTGAAGGGCGAAATCCTCGAGCTCAAGAACACCATCAACACCATGGTCGACCAGCTCAACGGCTTCGCCAACGAGGTCACCCGCGTGGCGCGCGAGGTCGGCACAGAAGGCAAGCTCGGCGGACAGGCGAAGGTCGAAGGCGTCGCCGGCACGTGGAAGGACCTTACCGACAACGTCAACCTGATGGCGGAGAACCTGACCGGCCAGGTCCGCAACATCGCCGAAGTGACGACGGCGGTCGCCAAGGGAGACCTCTCGAAGAAGATCACGGTCGACGTGAAGGGCGAAATCCTCGAGCTCAAGAACACCATCAACACCATGGTGGACCAGCTCAATTCCTTTGCCTCGGAAGTGACCCGCGTGGCGCGCGAAGTGGGCTCCGAAGGCAAGCTCGGCGGTCAGGCGCAGGTCGAGGGAGTCGCCGGCACGTGGGCCGACCTGACGGACAACGTCAACCTCATGGCCGCGAACCTTACGGGCCAGGTGCGCAACATCGCCGAGGTGACGACCGCCGTCGCCAAGGGCGACTTGTCGAAGAAGATCACGGTCGACGTGAAGGGCGAAATCCTCGAACTGAAAGACACCATCAACACGATGGTGGACCAGCTCAACGGCTTCGCGTCGGAGGTGACCCGCGTCGCGCGTGAGGTCGGAACCGAGGGCAAGCTCGGCGGTCAGGCGCAGGTGCAGGGCGTCGCCGGAACCTGGGCCGACCTCACCGATAGCGTCAACCTGATGGCCGGCAATCTGACCGGGCAGGTGCGCAACATCGCCGAGGTGACCACGGCGGTCGCCAAGGGCGACCTGTCGAAGAAGATCACGGTCGACGTGAAGGGCGAGATCCTGGAGCTCAAGGACACCATCAACACGATGGTCGATCAGCTCAACGGCTTCGCGTCGGAGGTGACCCGCGTCGCGCGCGAGGTCGGGACCGAAGGCAAGCTCGGCGGACAGGCGCAGGTTCCGGGCGTCGCCGGGACCTGGGCCGACCTGACCGACAACGTCAACCTCATGGCCGCGAACCTCACCGGGCAGGTCCGCAACATCGCCGAGGTGACCACCGCGGTCGCGCGGGGCGACCTCTCCAAGAAGATCACCGTCGACGTGAAGGGCGAGATCCTCGAGCTCAAGGACACCATCAACACGATGGTGGATCAGCTCAACGCCTTCGCCTCCGAGGTGACTCGCGTGGCCCGCGAGGTCGGCACCGAGGGCAAGCTCGGCGGCCAGGCGGGGGTGCCCGGCGTCGGCGGCACGTGGAAGGACTTGACCGACAACGTCAACGCGATGGCCGCGAACCTCACCGGCCAGGTCCGCAACATCGCCGAGGTGACGACCGCCGTGGCGCTGGGCGACCTGTCGAAGAAGATCACCGTCGACGTCAAGGGCGAGATTCTCGAGCTCAAGAACACCATCAACACGATGGTCGATCAGCTCAATTCGTTCGCCTCCGAAGTGACCCGCGTCGCGCGCGAGGTCGGCACCGAGGGAAAGCTCGGCGGCCAGGCGCAGGTGCGCGGCGTGGCCGGAACGTGGAAGGATCTGACGGACAACGTCAACCTGATGGCCGAAAACCTGACCGGCCAGGTGCGCAACATCGCCGACGTCACCACCGCCGTCGCCAGGGGAGACCTGTCGAAGAAGATTACGGTCGACGTGAAGGGCGAAATTCTGGCGCTCAAGAACACCATCAACACCATGGTCGATCAGCTCAACGCCTTTGCATCCGAGGTCACCCGCGTCGCGCGCGAGGTCGGCACCGAGGGCAAGCTCGGCGGCCAGGCGCAGGTGCCGGGCGTCGGCGGCACCTGGAAAGACCTGACCGATAACGTCAACCTGATGGGCAACAACCTGACTAATCAGGTCCGCGGCATCGCCGAGGTGGTGACCGCGGTCGCCCAGGGCAATTTGAAGCGCAAGCTCACGGTGGACGCCAAGGGCGAAATCGCCGCGCTCGCCGACACCATCAATTTCATGATCGATACGCTTTCGACCTTCGGCGACCAGGTCACCAACATGGCGCGCGAGGTCGGAATCGAGGGCAAGCTCGGCGGCCAGGCGCGGGTGCCCGGCGCGGCCGGCCTGTGGCGCGACCTGACCGACAACGTCAACCAGCTCGCCGCCAACTTGACCAACCAGGTGCGCTCGATCGCCGAGGTGGCGACTGCGGTGACCAAGGGCGATCTCACCCGCTCGATCGCGGTCGAAGCGGCAGGCGAAATGGCCGCGCTCAAGGACACGATCAACGAGATGATCGGCAACCTCAAGGACCAGACGCTGAAGAATGCCGAGCAGGATTGGCTCAAGACCAACCTCGCCCGGTTCAGCCGAATGCTTCAGGGCGAGCGTGATCTCGCGACCGTGTCCAACCTCATCATGAGCGAGCTCGCGCCGCTGGTGAACGCGCAATATGGAGTCTTCTACGTCACCAAGCGCGAGGAGGACGAGACCAAGCTCGAGCTGGTGGCGAGCTACGGCGCCGAGCGCGCCGAGGAGCTCAAGCAGGAATTCCACCTGCGCGAGGGGCTGGTCGGTCAGGCCGCCGCGGATCGCCGGCCGATCCTGCTCAAGGACGTGCCGCCGGACTTCATCCGCATCGGCTCAGGCCTTGGCCAGGCGCGGCCGGCGACCGTCAACATCCTCCCCGCTTTGTTCGAGGACGAGGTCAAGGCCGTCATCGAGCTCGCCTCGTTCAACGAGTTCAACGAAACCCACCAGAGCTTCCTCGACCAGCTGATGGAGTCCGTCGGCATCGTGCTCAACACGATCGCCGCGACGATGCGCACCGAGGGGCTGCTCAAGCAATCGCAGCTGCTCACGCAGGAGCTGCAGGCGCGCCAGACCGAGCTCACGCGCAAGCAGCAGGAGCTGCACGCGACCAACGAGGAGCTTCAGGAGAAAGCGCAGCTGCTCGAGAATGAGAAGAAGCAGGTCGAAGCCAAGAACCTCGAGATCGAGATGGCGCGGCGCGCGCTCGAGGAGAAGGCCGAGCAACTTGCGCTCACCTCCAAGTACAAGTCCGAGTTCCTCGCCAACATGAGCCATGAGCTGAGAACTCCGCTCAATTCGCTCCTGATCCTGTCGAAGCTGCTGGCCGACAACGCCCAGGCCAACCTGACCGGCAAGCAGGTCGAGTTCGCCCGCACCATCCACTCGGCCGGTTCCGACCTGCTCAGCCTGATCAACGACATTCTCGATCTGTCGAAGGTCGAATCCGGGACGGTCACGATCGAAGTCGGCGAGATGCCGATGCAGAACCTCAAGAACCACATGGAACGGACGTTCCGCCAGCTCGCGTCCGACAAGGGGCTCGAATTCAAGGTAAAGTTCGATCCCAAGCTTCCCGAGACGATCCGCACCGACGAGAAAAGGCTCCAGCAGATCGTGCTCAACCTGCTGTCCAACGGCTTCAAGTTCACGTCGAAGGGCAGCGTGACGCTCGCCGTCAAGTGTGCGGAGAAGGGCTGGAGCCGGAGCCACCCTGTTCTTCACGAGGGCGATCGCGCAATCGAGATCGCGGTTCGGGATACGGGCATCGGCATCCCGGAGGACAAGCAACGGCTGATTTTCGAGCCATTCCTCCAGGCCGACGGCACGACCAGCCGCAAATATGGCGGCACGGGCCTTGGCCTTTCCATCAGTCGCGAGATCGCGCGCCTCCTCGGCGGGGAGTTGCAGGTCCGTTCCAAGCCCGGCGAGGGCTCGACCTTCACGCTGTACGTGCCGCTCGAGGCGGTGCCCGCGGTGGGCTCGACGCTGAAGGGCACTCCGGTCCGCTACGAGAATAGCGGGGCGGTCGTGCCGACAGCCCTGCCGACCGGGTTCGAAGTCAACGACGACCGCGACGAGCTCGGCAAGGAGCCGTTCGTGCTGATCGTCGAGGACGATCCGACGTTCGCCACGATCCTCCTCGATGCCGCGCGCGAGGCGGGATTAAAGGGCGTCGTGTCGACCGCCGGAGCGGGAACACTGGCGATGGCGCGCAAGCTTCAGCCCTGGGCGATCACGCTCGACCTCGGCCTGGCGGACATCGACGGGTTCGTGCTGCTCGACCTGCTGAAGCACGACGCCGATACCAGACAGGTCCCGATTCACGTAATTTCGGGCGTTGACCACAGCCGCTCGGCTATCGGTCTGGGCGCGTTCGGAGTGACCGAGAAGCCGGCCGACCGCGCCGCTCTCGTTCGCGTTTTCTCGGCGCTGCGCGAGGAAGCGCGCAAGCAGAAGCCGCGGCGCCGCAAGGCCAAGGCCGCGGAAGGCGCGCCGCCTGCAGCGCGC
>NZ_WJSQ01000065.1 GCF_009720245.1 Sphingomonas segetis
CTTCGACTGGGCTCTGATCGGGCGCCACCCGGACCTGCCGAGCGCGCTGCTGGCCGGCGGGATTGGGCCGCACAATGCGGCGGCTGCGCAGCGGCTCGGCGCTTATGCGATCGACGTCGGCTCGTCGGTCGATCTGCGCCCCGGAATGAAGTCGCCGGAGAAGATCGCCGCCTTGTTCGAAGCGCTGCGCCCGTCCGCGCGGCGGCGGTTGCGCGAATGCGCCTGAACGGCCGCTTCGGCCGCTTCGGCGGCAGCTACGTTCCGGAGATACTCGTGCCCGCGCTCGAGCAGCTCGAGGCCGCGTTCCTGAATGCTGAGGACGATCCGACGTTCGCGGCCGAGCTGAACGATCTGCTCGCCAATTATGCGGGTCGCCCAACGCCGCTGACTCGTTGCCGCAACCTGCCGGGCAACATCTGGCTCAAGCGCGAGGACCTGCTCCACGGCGGCGCGCACAAGACTAACCAGGTGCTCGGGCAGGGGCTGCTCGCGCGCCGGATGGGCAAGACCCGACTGATCGCGGAGACCGGAGCGGGCCAGCACGGCGTCGCGACCGCCATCGTCGGCTCGCTGCTCGGCTTTGAAACGTTGATCTACATGGGTGCGGAGGACGTGGAGCGGCAGAAGCTCAACGTCTTCCGGATGCAGCTGATGGGTGCTGAAGTGGTGCCCGTCGAAGGTGGCGGCCGCACCCTCAAGGATGCGATCAACGAGGCATTGCGCGACTGGTCGGCGAGCTTCGAGACCACGCATTATCTGCTCGGCACCGCAGCCGGGCCGCACCCTTTTCCGACCATGGTGCGCGAATTCCAGCGCGTGATCGGCCGCGAGGCGCGCGCGCAAATGGTCGAGCGGTTCGGGCGTCTGCCGGATGCGGTGGTCGCCTGCGTCGGCGGAGGTTCGAACGCGATCGGGCTGTTCGCGGACTTCCTCGACGATCCGGTGCGGCTGATCGGGGTCGAAGCGGCGGGCAAGGGCCTCGACGGAGAGGCGCATGGCGCGACGCTCCTCCGAGGCACGCGCGGCATGCTCCACGGCGCCGAGACTTACGTCCTCCAGGATGACGAGGGACAGATCGCCGATACCTGGTCTGTCTCGGCGGGCCTCGACTACCCCGCGGTCGGACCAGAGCATGCTCACCTCAAGGACAGCGGCCGCGCGGAATATGTCGGTTGCACCGACGCCGACGCGCTCGCCGCTTTCAAGGCGCTTGCGGAAAGTGAAGGAATCATCTGCGCCTTCGAATCCGCGCATGCGCTCGCTTATGCGCTGAAGATCGCCGACAACGAGCCGGAGAGCGCCATCCTCGTGGGCCTCTCGGGGCGCGGCGACAAGGACGTCAGCCAGGCCCAGGCCTTGCTCGCATGAGCCGCTACCCTGCGATGTTCGAACGCCTGAACGGCGCCGGCGCGTTCGGGGCGTTCCTGATGCTCGGCGACCCCGACCTGGAGTCGAGCGCCCGCCTGCTCGATGCGGTCGTCGAGGGCGGCGCGGACATGATTGAGGTTGGAATTCCCTTCTCCGATCCGGTGGCGGATGGGCCCGTCATCCAGGCCGCGGCCCAGCGCGCGCTCGCAGCGGGCGTTCGCGTCGGCGACTGCTTCGACCTGATCGCAGGCTTTCGCGAGCGCTATCCGAATGTCCCCGTCGGCATCCTGACTTACGCCAACATCGTCGTCGCCCGCGCGGGCTTCATGCGCGACGCCGCCGAAGCGGGCGCCGACAGCCTGCTGATCGCCGACGTGCCTGCGCTCGAGGCCGCGCCGTTCGTCCGCGACATGGAGCAGGCGGCCATCGAGCCGGTGCTGATCGCCGCCGCGAACACGCCGGAGCCGACGCTCCAACGGATCGCGGACCTGTCGAGCGCTTACACCTATTGCGTCAGTCGCGCCGGCATCACCGGCACCCACGCCGGCGGCGAGTTCGACGCCGCTTTGATCGATCGGCTTGCTGCAGCCGGCGCGCCGCCCTGCATATTCGGCTTCGGAATCTCGGCTCCAGAGCATGTCCGCGCTGCGCTCGCTGCCGGCGCCAAAGGCGTGATCTGCGGCTCGGCGATCGTCGATTGCGCGCAGCGCGGCGGCGATGTCGCGCAATTTGTCCGCTCCCTCAAGGCCGCCACAGGGAACGAGTCGGCGACGCAATGAATTGAGTCTCCTTGGGTTCAAGGAGACGAAGACATGGCCGCGCGCGCGATATGGCGAGGGCAGATCAGGCTGGCCCTGGTATCGATCCCGGTCGAGCTTTACCCCGCGACCAAGAGCGGCGCACAGATTCAGTTCCACCAGGTGCACGAGCCGACCGGCAAGCGCATCAAATATGAGAAGGTCGTGCCCGGCGTCGGCCCCGTCGACCGCGACGAGATCGTCAAAGGTTATGAGGTCTCCAAGGGCCACTACGTCCTGCTCGACCCCGAGGAGATCGAGAGCGTCAAGCTCGAGAGCCGCAAGACGCTCGAGCTGGTCGAGTTCGTCGACACGCACGACATCGACGCCATGTATTACGACAAGCCCTATTTCGTGGTGCCCGCCGACGACCTCGCCGAGGAGGCCTATGTCGTCCTTCGCGATGCCCTGAAGGCGGCGAAGAAGATCGGCGTCGGCCAGCTCGCGATGCGCGGGCAGGAATATGTCGTCGCGCTGAAGCCGTGCGGGAAGGGGCTGCTGCTGGAGACGCTGCGCTATGCCGACGAGGTCCACAAGGCGCAGTCCTATTTTCGCGAGATCGGCACCGAGGAGCCCGACGCGGACCTGCTCGACATGGCCTCCATGCTGATCGAGCGGAAGACCGGCAAGTTCGATCCCGGCGAGTTCCACAACCGCTACGTCGACGCGCTGCACGACCTGATTCGCGAGAAGCAGAAGGCCAAGGGCGAGAAGGTCATCCAGGACCCGGACGCCGACGAGCCGCCGCCGCGCGGATCGAACGTCGTCGATCTGATGGCGGCGCTGAAGCGCAGCCTCGGCGACGAAAAGGGCGGCAAGGCAGCCAACGAGAATCGCGGCGCTGCGAAAAAGAAGCCGGCGCCGCGCCATGCTCCGAAGAAGGTGCCGGCCAAGAAAGCGGCTGCCGGAGGGCGGAAACGGTGATGTGCCCCAAATTCGTCATTCCCGCGAAAGCGGGAACCCAGTTTTTCTTGTTTCGCTGGGCCCCCGCGTTCGCGGGGGTGACGAACGGTGGCTAGCGTGGCCACCAAGAAGCTCGACATCGCGACCTACAATCGCAAGCGCGACTTCACCAGGACGAAGGAGCCCAAGGGCCGCAAGCTCAAGGGCAGCGGCGACAGCTTCGTCGTCCAGAAGCACGAGGCCTCGCGGCTGCATTGGGACTTCCGGCTCGAGCTGGACGGAGTCCTGAAGAGCTGGGCGGTGCCCAAGGGTCCGAGCATCGATCCGGCCGAGAAGCGCCTCGCGATGCGGACCGAGGACCACCCGCTCGACTACGGCACGTTCGAAGGAATCATCCCTGCCGGCGAATATGGCGGCGGCACGGTGATGCTGTGGGACAGGGGCCGCTGGATTCCGCACCCTGACAAGGACCCGAGCAAGACGATCGAGGAAGGCCACCTCCACTTCACCCTCGAAGGCGAGCGGATGAAGGGCGAGTGGGTCCTGTTCCGCCTCAACCCGCGCAAGGGCGAGCGCGGCGAGCCGTGGATGCTCAAGAAGGTCACCGACGAATATGCCGACCCGGACAACGGCAACGCGCTCGTCGACGAGGGCACGACCAGCGTCACGACCGGCCGCACGATGGCGGAGATCGCGGCCGGCGAGGACGTGTGGCGCTCCAATCGCGGCGGGCAGAAGGGCGGGCGTGCGAAGAAGAAGGCGGCCAAGGCGCCGCCGCCGTTCGAGGAGCCGCAACTCGCGACTTTGGTCGACGACGTGCCGACCGGAAGCGACTGGCTCTACGAATATAAGTACGACGGCTACCGGCTGCTGCTGTCGGTCGGCGACGGAGTCGCGACCGCGTGGACGCGCAACCGCAAGGACTGGAGCGACAAGTTCAAGGCGCTGGTGAAGGCCGCGGCGAACCTGCCCGCCGGCTGTCTGATCGACGGCGAGGCCGTCGCCGTCGACAAGAACGGAAAGCCCAGCTTCCAGCTCCTGCAATCCACGCTCAAGGACCAGAAAGGCGCCAACCTCGTCTTCTACGCCTTCGACCTGTTGATCGACCGCGGCGAGGACATCCGCCGCCTGCCGAACATCGTCCGCAAGGACCGGCTTGCCTCGCTGCTCGCGGGCGTGAACCCGCCGATCATCTACGGCGACCATGTGATCGGGAAGGGCGAGGCCCTGTTCGCCGAGATCTGCAAGCAGGGCGGCGAGGGCATCGTCGCGAAGAAGGCGAGCTGCCCCTACAAGGGCTCGCGCACGCGCAACTGGCTCAAGATCAAGTGCATCCAGCGCCAGGAATTCGTGATCGTCGGCTGGACGGAGAGCGACAAGCGCATCGGCTTCCGCTCGCTGCTCCTCGCGGCGAAGGAGAAGGGCAAGCTCACCTACGTCGGCAAGGTAGGAACGGGCTTCAACGGCAAGCTGATCGACGAGCTGATGGACCGGATGCGCCCACTCGAGGTCGACAAGGCGCCGGTCGAAATCCCGCGCGCCGACCGCAAGGGCGCGCATTTCATCGAGCCGAGGCTCGTCTGCGAAGTGGCGTTCACCGAATTCACCAACGAAGGCATCCTCCGCCACCCGAGTTTCCTCGCGCTGCGCGAGGACAAGCCGGCATCCGAAGTGGTGGTCGAGACGCCCAAGCACCTCGCACAATCCGAGAAGAAGCCGGCCAAGGCGAAGACGAGGAAGTCAGAGCCGATGCGCACCGCCGAGAGCTTCGGGATCAAGATCAGCAGCCCCGAGCGGATGATCTTCCCCGACGAAAAGCTGACCAAGCTCGACCTCGCGGACTATTATGCCGCGGTCGAACCGCTCATCATGGTCGATGCGGCGCACCGCCCGATGACGCTGATCCGCTGTCCACAGGGCCGCTCGAAGAAATGCTTCTTCCAGAAGCACGACAGCGGCTCGTTCGGACCCGACGTCAAGCATGTCCCGGTCAAGGAGAAGAAGGGGATCGTCCAGGACTATCTCTACTTCGACGACATCAAGGGGCTGCTCACCTGCGTGCAGATGGGGACGATCGAATTTCACGGCTGGGGCAGCAAGATCGACCCACTCGAATGCCCCGATCGTCTCGTGTTCGACCTGGACCCGGACGTGGGACTCGATTTCGAGAAGGTGAAGGAAGCGGCGGTGCGGCTGCGCGGCCTACTCAAGGACCTCGGGCTCGAGACGTTCCCATTGCTGTCCGGCGGCAAGGGCCTGCACGTCGTCGCGCCGCTCGATCAGTCGGCGGAATGGCCGGCGGTCTCCGACTTCGCCGAGCGCTTCAGCCGCGCCATCGCGGAGGCCGAGCCCGAGATGTTCACCGCCAACATCCGCAAGGTCCAGCGCAAGGGCCGCATCTTCCTCGACTGGCTCCGCAACCAGCGCGGCGCGACCGCGGTGATGCCCTACTCCGCCCGAGCCCGCGAAGGCGCGCCGGTCGCCGCCCCGGTCGCCTGGGACGAGCTCGACAAGTACAAAGGCGGCAATCACTTCACCATCCGCGATGCCGACGAGCTGATCGAGCGCGCGGGCTCCAAGCTGCTCAAGGGCTGGGGTGAAGCAAAGCAGGCGCTCCCGAACGCTTAATTCATTCTCGATCGGTTGCGGACATTCACAATTTCGGGAATGTTCGATGAGTTAGAGTACTCGCGAGCGTTCAATGAAGCATCCCATTATCACACAGGCGACGAACGACATCAAAGCGGCTCGGAAGATTTGGCTGCCTTGGCGTGTCTTGCTGCCTTGGATGGTCTTCTGCCTCGCGGTGATCGTCGTTTGCGATCACTTTGAAAGAATGAACATGTCTATGCCGCTGCTCATGAGCATCGGCCTGTTCGCGTTCTTCATTTATTTGAAGTGGGGGCTGAGACGGCAAGCGCTCTTTTGGGGCACAATCGCTCTCCTCATGGCCGTTCACGTTGCGCTGATCTGGTATATTCCGTGGACTTCGGATTGGGTTCCGGCGGCTGTCACTGCAGGGGTAGCATCCATAGACCTGTGCTTGATGCTATTTGTTCTCGCAGCCGTAGAAGTTTTATGCGGGAGCCAAGCGGTCGCTGAGGACTAAGCCCGCATCTTCCGCCTACCGAATCTCGGCCAGCTCCACGCCGCGCGTCTCCCGCGCGATCAGCGCGCTCACGCCGCTGATGGCGCACGCAATCGCGACGTAGATCGACACCGGCACCGATGAGTGCAGGTCCTTGTAAAGCCACAAAGCGATGATCGGCGCCAGGCTGCCCGCGAAGATCGCGGTGAGCTGATAGGCGATCGATACGCCCGAATAGCGGATGCGGGTCGGGAACAGCTCGGTGATGAACGCCGCCTGGGGCGCGTACATCGAGGCGTGGAGGACGAGGCCGATGACGATCGCGAGGATGATCAGCGCGTTGCTTCCGCTCGCCAGCATCGGGAAGAAGAGGAAGCTGAAGATACCGAGCCCGAACGCGCCGAACGCGTAGACGGGCCGGCGGCCGATCCTGTCCGAAAGCGTGGCGAGCAGCGGGATCGCAATGAATTGCACCACCGCTCCGATCAGCAAGGCGTCGAGTGCGAGGCTCCGCGTTTCGGCCGCGACATCCACCAGGAAGGTCAGCGAAAAGACCGTCAGGATGTAATAGCCGATGTTCTCGCCGACCCTGAGCCCCGCGCCGAGCAGCACCGCGCGCGGGCGCTCGCGGAACACGTCGATCGCGGGCATGCTCGGCGGCGCCTCGGCGGCTTCGATCTCGCTCTCGAACATCGGGCTCTCGGCGACCCGGTTGCGGATGTACCAGCCGACCACGACCAGCACCGCCGAAAGCAGGAACGGCACGCGCCAGCCCCAGGCGATGAAGTCCGCCTCGCTCTGCACGCCTGCCATCAGCGCGAGAATTCCGGCCGAAAGCAGGCTGCCGAGCGGGACGCCCGCCTGCGGCCAGCTCGCCCAATAGCCGCGGCGCCTGGCATCCCCATATTCGGCCGCCATCAGCACCGCGCCGCCCCATTCGCCGCCGACGGCGAAGCCCTGGACGACGCGCAGCACGATGAGGCCGACCGGCGCCCACACGCCGATGCTGTCGTAGCCGGGCATCAGGCCAATCAGCATTGTCGCGAGGCCCATCAGCACCAGGCTCCACATCAGCAATTTCTTGCGCCCGATGCGGTCGCCGTAATGGCCGAACACGATCCCGCCGAGCGGCCGTGCGACAAACCCGACCGCGTAAGTCGCGAAGGCAAGCAAGGTGCCGACCAGCGGGTCGAACGAGGGGAAGAACAGCTTGTTGAAGACCAGCGCGGCGGCGGCGCCGTAGAGGAAGAAGTCGTACCACTCGATCGTGGTCCCGATAAGGCTCGCGGCGATCACGCGCCTCAGCGATGTCTTGCCTGCTTCGGCCATGCGTCCTCCGTCATTGCGAGCGTAGCGAAGCAATCCGGAAGAAGGCAAATCGCTCACACGAAGGCACGAAGACGAAAGGAAGCCACGAAGAAGCGCGTCCCTGACCTTCGCGCCTTATTTCCTCCTTCGTGCCTTCGTGTGAGATAATTCTTGATTCTTGCCAGTCTGGACCCCTGCTTTCGCAGGGGTACAAGAGAGCATGCGTACACTCGTTCTTCCCGCTCTCCTCTTCCTCCTGACCGCTGCCTCGCCGCCCGAGATTGCGCGATTGCGGCAGGAGGCGGCGAACGTGACGATCACCCGCGACGACTGGGGCATCGCGCACGTCCACGGAAAGACTGACGCCGATGCGGTGTTCGGGATGATCTACGCGCAGGCCGAGGACGATTTCCCGCGGATCGAGGCCAATTACCTGTGGGCGCTCGGCCGCACCGCCGAGGCGGAGGGGGAAAAAGCGATCTGGCAGGATTTGCGCGCACGGCTCTACGTCAGCGAGCCCGAGCTCAAGGCCTATTACGCGAAGAGCCCGGCGAACATGCAGGCGCTGATGAAGGCCTGGGCCGACGGGCTGAACTATTTCCTGGCGACGCACCCGGAGGTTAAACCGCGCGTGCTGACGTACTTTGAGCCGTGGATGGCGCTGAGCTTCACCGAGGGCAGCATCGGCGGCGACATCGAGCGGATCGACCTCGACGCGCTGCGGGATTTTTATGGTGCTCGTCATCCCGGCCTTGAGCCGGGACCTGCCTCGTCTTCAATCGCGGAGGAAGGCAGGCGGGTCCCGGGTCAAGCCCGGGATGACGCATTGGCCGACAACGAACCGCGCGGCTCGAACGGCATCGCGATCATGCCGGGGCTCACCAGCAACGGCCATGCGCTGCTGCTGATCAACCCGCACACCAGCTTCTTCTTCCGCTCCGAGCTGCAGATGTCGAGCGACGAAGGGCTCGACGCTTACGGCGCCGCGACCTGGGGGCAGTTCTTCATCTACCAGGGCTTCAACCCGCACGCCGGCTGGATGCACACCTCGAGCGGGGTCGATGTCGTCGATGAGTTCGCCGAGACGGTTGAGCGGAAGGGCAAGTCGCGCTGCACCCGCTACGGCACCGCCTGCAACCCGCTCGGCGTCCGCCCGGTGACGATCCGCTACCGGCTGCCCAACGGCAAGCTCGGCTCGAAGAGCTTCGACACTTACTTCACCCATCACGGCCCGATTGTGCGGTCGGACGGCGACCGCTGGATCGCGTTCGCGATGATGAACCGCCCGGTCGAAGCGCTCCAGCAGAGCTATTTACGCACCAGGGCGGACGACCTCGCTTCGTTCATGCAGGTTGCGCAGCTCAAGGCGAACAGCTCCAACAACACGATCTTCGCCGACGACAAGGGTGAGGTCGCCTACCTCCACCCGCAGTTCGTCCCGCGGCGCAACGACCGGTTCGATTTCACCAGGCCGGTCGACGGCAGCGATCCCGCGACGGACTGGGGCTCGCTGCACGCGCTGAGCGAGCTGCCGAACGTCATGAACCCGCCCAACGGCTGGGTCGACAACAACAACAACGCGCCGTGGTCGGCCGCCGGCGCCTTCAGCCCGGACCCGAAGAATTACCCGAAATACATGGACATGTTCGGTGAGAATTTTCGCGGCATCCATGCGCTCGCGCTGCTCAGCAGGAGCCGCGGCTGGACTCTGGAGAAGCTCCAGGCGGCCGCCTTCGACAGCTTTCAGCCGGGCTTCGCGGTGCTGATCCCGTCGCTGCTCAAGGCGTATCGCGAACTTCCGGTGAACGATGCGCGAGCGAAGCGGCTGAGCGCCCCGATCGCGTTGCTTCGCGGCTGGAACTACCGCTGGAGCGGCGAATCGGTGGCGCAGACGCTGGCGATGTTCTGGGGCGACGCGATGCAGAAAGCGCTGAACGCGCTGCCGGACGAGCCCGGCAACAAGCGCATGATGCGCCTCGCGCGCGACACGACGCCGGCGCAGAAGGTGCAGGCGCTCGACGATGCGGTCGCCCGGCTGACACGCGAGTTCGGCCGCTGGCAGGTGCCGTGGGGCGAGGTCAACCGCTTCCAGCGCATCGCGGGCGCGATCGTCCAGCCGTTCAGCGACAGCGATCCGAGCATTCCCGTGCCGTTCGCGAGCAGCGCCTACGGGTCGCTCGCATCGTTCGGATCGTCACCCAAGCCGGGAACGGTCAAATGGTACGGAACCTCGGGCAACAGCTTCGTCGCGGTGGTCGAGTTCGGCCCGCGCGTCCGGGCCCATGCGGTGACTGCGGGCGGCGAGAGCGGCCATCCGGACTCGCCCCATTTCAACGACGAGGCGCTGCGCTACGCGTCGGGCGCTCTGCGCGAGGTGTACTTCTGGCCGGATCAGCTCAAGGGCCACACGGAGCGCGTGTACCGGCCGGGGGAGTGATCTGTTCCGGGGCGAAGGCCGGGGAACAGGAGCGCGTGAGCGCGGCTTCGCAGCGCCCTGGACCCCGTCTTAAGGTCCCCTCAAAGTAATACTTTGATGGGGGCCCTTCACCCGGGGCATAGTTAATCCGCGAACTTGTCCGTCGCGCGCACCAGCGCGTCGAGGTTGCCGGGTTCGCTGAACAGATGCCCCGCATCGGGGATGATGTTGAGCTCGACCTCGGGCCACGCCTGCTTGAGCGTCCACGCGGCCATGGGCGGGGTGCAGGTGTCGTGGCGGCCCTGGACGATGACGCCCGGAATTCCGCGCAGCTTCTTCGCGCCCTCGAGCAGCTGGCCTTGCGCGAGCCAGCCGTGGTTCGCCATGTAGTGGTTCTCGATCCGCGCGACCGCCACCGCAGTGCCAGGCGCGGTGAAATGCTCGATCGTCGACGGGCTCGGGAGCAGGGTGACGATGTCGCCCTCCCATTTGCTCCATGCCTGAGCGGCTGCGAGCTGCTCGGCCTTGTCGTCGCTCGTCAGCCGCTTGCGATAGGCTTCGACCAAGTCGCCGCGTTCGTCTTCCGGGATCGGGGCGAGGAACTCCGCGAACTTGTCGGGATAGACCTGGCTCGCGCCGCCTTCCTTGTACATCCAGTCGATCTCATACTGGTCGAACAGGAAGATTCCGCGCAGCACCAGCTCGGTAACGCGCTCGGGATGGGTTTCGGCATAAGCGAGCGACAGCGTCGAGCCCCAGCTTCCGCCGAACACCTGCCACTTGTCGACTTTCGACACTTGGGTGCGCAGCTTCTCGATGTCCTCGACGAGATCCCAGGTCGTGTTGTGGTCGAGGCTCGCATAGGGCGTCGACTTGCCGCAGCCGCGCTGGTCGAACACCAGGATCTTGTACTTGTCGGGGTTGAACTGCCGCCGGTGATCGGGGCTCGATCCGCCGCCGGGCCCGCCGTGAAGGAACACCACCGGCTTGCCATCCGGGTTGCCGCTCAGCTCCCAATAGAGGCTGTGCCCGTTCCCGACTTCCAGCATGCCCGTCTGGTAGGGTTTGATCTCGGGATAGAGCGTGCGGCGCCGGGCGGTATGGATGTCCATCAGAAGCTGAATTCCTCGTAAATGTGCGAGACGTCGCCGTTCCACTCGCCGTGATAGCGCGCGAGAAGGCGGTCCGCGGGGGTCATGCCCGTTGCGACGACGTCGCGCAACGGGTCGAGGAACCCGCCTTCATTGTCGCCGGCGCTGTTGAGCTCGGCGCGGCGGGTCAGCCCGCCGGCAGCGACGTCGAGCACTCGGGCGGAGAAATCACGCATCGTCTCGCCGTCCGGCGTGACCGCGTCGAGCGCGAGCTTTGGGACCTCGTGCCGAAGCTTTTCGCGCTGGTCGATGGTCCAGTGCCTGACCAGCTCCCACGCGGCGTCGAGCGCTTGGGTCTCATAGAGCAGCCCGACCCACAGGGCCGGCAGCGCGCAAATGCGGCTCCAGCGTCCGCCGTCGGCGCCGCGCATCTCGAGGAAGCTTTTCAGGCGCACTTCGGGAAAGGCGGTCGAAAGATGGTCGGTCCAGTCGGTCAGCCGCGGCTTCTCGCCCGGGACCTGCGGCAACTTGCCCTCGAGGAAATTTCGAAAGCTCTCGCCGGCGACGTCGATATATTTGCCGTCGCGGTAGACGAAGTACATCGGCACATCGAGCGCATAGTCGCAGTAACGCTCGTACCCGAACCCGTCCTCGAACACGAACGGCAGCATTCCGGTGCGGTCCGGGTCGGTGTCCTCCCAGATGTGGCTCCGGAAGCTCTTGTAGCCGTTGGGCTTGCCTTCGGTGAACGGCGAGTTGGCGAACAGCGCCGTCGCGACCGGCTGAAGCGCCAGGCCGACGCGGAACTTCTTCACCATGTCGGCTTCGCTCGAATAATCGAGGTTGGTCTGGATGGTGCAGGTGCGCAGCATCATGTCGAGGCCGAGGCTGCCGACCTTGGGCATGTAATTGAGCATGACGGCGTAGCGGCCCTTGGGCATCACCGGCAGCTCGCTGCGCGTCTTGTCGGGCCACATTCCGGTGCCGAGGAAACCGAGCCCGAGCTTGTCGCCGATCATCTTGCACTGGCCGAGGTGGCGGGCCGCTTCCGAGCAGGTCTGGTGCAGGTTCCTGAGCGCCGCGCCGGAAAGCTCGAACTGGCCCGCGGGCTCGAGGCTGATGGTGCCGTCCTGGCCCGACAGCGCAATGATCTTGCCGTTCTCGCGCACCGGCTTCCAGCCGAACTGGGTCAGGCCGATGAGCAGGTCGCGGATGCCGCCGGGCTCGTCGTAGGAGGGCGCGCGGTGGTCGTCGCGCCGATAGACGAATTTTTCGTGTTCGGTGCCGATGCGCCAGTCGTCCTGCGGCTTCTCGCCGGCCTCGAACACCGACAACAGGTCGGTGCGGCTCTCGATCGGAGGCGAATAGCCGTCGTCGGTGCGTTGGGTCATGCAAGGCGGCGCTTAGCGCCAGTCCCCGGCCAGCGCCATATAGGCCGACAGGGCGGCAAGCGCCGCCGTCTCGGCGCGCAGGATGCGGGGGCCCAGCGAAATTGCCGACGCTCCCGCGCCGCGGACGAACCCGCGCTCCTCCTCGGTGAAGCCGCCTTCCGGTCCGACGAGGATCGCCGTCGGGCCTTCGCGGAAACTGCTCGCGAGCGGCTCGCCGCCGGTCTCGTCGGCGAAGTAGAGATGGCGCGACGGGTCGAGATCCTCGGCGAAACGCCGCAGCGGCACCGGCTCGACGATCTGCGGCACGCGCGTGCGCCCGCATTGCTCTGCCGCTTCGATCGCGATGCTCTCGAGACGGTCGAGCCGCACGCGCTCGGCTATGGTGCGCTGCGTCATCACCGGCACCAGCCGCGCCGCGCCGAGCTCGGTCGCTTTTTCGACCAGCCAGTCGGTCTGCGCCCGCTTCACCGGCGCGAAGGCGAGCCAAATGTCGGGGATGCTCTCCGGCTCGCGCGTCTTCCGTTCGACGGAGAGCGTCATCCGCTTCCGGCCCGCTTCTGCGATCCGCGCCAGCCATTCGCCCGAGAGCCCGTCGAAAACGAGCAGCTCTGCGCCCGCGCCGAGGCGCAGCACATTTCCGAGGTAATTCGCTTGTTTGGCGTCGAGCTCGACCGCCGCTCCCCCGGCGAGCGGCTGCGAGACGAACAGCCGCGGCAGACTTCTGGGCGGCCAGGCAGGGGTTGCGGGCATTCGCAGCGCTTACCAACATTCGTCATCCCCGCGAAAGCGGGGACCCAGCGGCACAAGAAACTAGGTTCCCGCTTTCGCGGGAATGACGATAGTGGGGCGTGATTTTGCCCCCTGACATCGTCCCGGACAGCGAGCGGCGCGGGTTCATCGGCGCGCTTCCGCAGCGGCTGCGGACCTATGCGAGTCTGATGCGGCTCGATCGGCCGATCGGCAGCTGGCTGCTCTACTGGCCGTGCGCCTGGAGCGCCGCGCTCGCCGGTGTCGGCGGCCGCTGGGACCTGTTCCTGTGGCTTGGGCTGGGCGCCTGGGCAATGCGCAGCGCCGGTTGCGTCTACAACGACATCGTCGACCGCGACCTCGACCGGCAGGTGGAGCGCACGCGCCTGAGGCCGCTCGCCAGCGGGCGCGTGGCACTGCGATCGGCGTGGCTGCTGATCGCGGGCCTGTCGCTCATCGGCCTCGTGGTCCTGCTCCAGCTCAACCTCACTGCCGCCATTGTCGCGGTCGTCAGCCTCGCGCCCGTCGCAGCCTACCCGTTCATGAAGCGCATCACATGGTGGCCGCAGGCGTGGCTCGGAATCGTCTTTTCATGGGGCGCGCTGGTCGGCTGGCCGGCGGTGACCGGCAGCCTGAGCTGGACACCGTTCCTGCTGTGGTTCGGAAGCATCGCCTGGGTGGTCGGCTACGATACGTTCTACGCCATCCAGGACGTGGAGGACGATGCGCTTGTCGGGGTCAAATCCTCGGCTCGCCGGCTCGGCGGCAAGGCCCCGCTCGGCATCGGAGTCTTCTATCTGATCGCGCTGCTGCTGTGGGGCGCGGCGATCTGGACCGTCCGGCCCGACTGGATCGCGCTGCTCGCGCTCGCGCCGGCCGCGCTCCACCTCGCCAACCAGGGGCTGCGAGCCGACCCGCGC
>NZ_WJSQ01000066.1 GCF_009720245.1 Sphingomonas segetis
GGCTCGTGGAACACCGCCTCGCCTCGGGCCATTCCGGCGACCAGCTTGAGGCCGGAAAGGCGGAGCGGACCGGCGCTGCGCAGGCGGCTGCGGCGCGCGCCGTCGACCAGCCGCGCGGCGCCGATCATTTCGGACAGGACCATCGCCACGGTCTGCAGCGCCTCGATTTCGACGTCCTCGTAGCGGCGCGGCTCGGCGTTCTGGACGGCGAGCACGCCGATGGGCGTTTCCAGGCGCACGATCGGAACGCCGGCGAAACTGTGGAAGCGCTCCTCGCCCGTTTCGGGGCGGTAGGCGAAGGCGGGGTGTTCGGCCGCTTCGGCGAGGTTGAGGATGCGGCCCTCGGCAATAATGCCGACCAGCCCCTCCCCCATCCTCAGCCGGGTGACGTGGACCGCTTCCTTGCGCAGTCCGTGAGTCGCGAACAGCTCGAGGCTATTGTTGCGCAGCAGGTATATCGAGCAGACCGCGCTTCCCATCGCCTCGGCGATGAGGTCGACGACGCGGTCGAGCTTCGATTGCGCCGAGCCGCGCTTGGCCATGATGTCGTGGAGGCCGGTCAGGATTTCGCGGGCGGAAGCGGCGGCGGTGGAAGCCATGCCGGTCGGCTAACAGATGCGCTGCCGCCATGTCACGCAATAGGTCCGGCATCGGGCCGCGGGGGCTTGCGGCCCGATGCCGGTGGTCAAACGGCGTCCGCCGCGTCGAACGTCACTTCCCAGTTGCCCACCTGCCCGGTGACGTGCCCGTTCGCGTCGATGGAAAGGTCGTAGGCGCGGCCGAGCCGATCGAAGCCGCGGACTCGGGTCTTGCCGTCCCTGCCGGCCAACTGCTCGTACTTGCCGATCCGGGCCGCGATCTTGTCGTCGACCTCGACGAGTTGCGGCGACTTGCTTTCGGTGACCGGCGTCAGGCCGAGGGCCACCGCCACGATTGCACTGATCATCATCATTCATGCTCCTGTTGCGCAGCCACGCTGCTGCGGCGGAGCACAGATCAAGAAGCATGCCAGACGGGAAAAGCGTTGCCGATCAGCGGTTTGAGCCGCGGCCTGCAAGGCGACTCTTGGCGCGAAGCGCCGCAGCTTGGCAATTTACGCCATGCGCTCAACTTGTCGGCGCCGCATGTGTGACGCTCCGCGGCGGGTCCGCCGGTCAGCGCCTTTCGCGATCGTCGGGCATGCCGCCGGCTGCGCGTCCCTGACCAAACATTCCGACGATGCGCACGACCTCGCTTTGGCGGCGCGCGCCCATTTTCAGCAGCACGGACTTGACCTGGATGCGGACGGTGCCGACGGCGGAGCGGCGGCGATCGCTGATTTCCGGGATGCTGTCCCCGTCGGCGAGCCGGATCGCGACGTCGGCCTCTGACCGGGTCAGGCCGTAAGCTTCCTGCAAATGCTTGGTGACCACCTCGGGCAACATGCGCGTCCGTTCGTCCTCGACTGTGACGAGGACGGCCGGCTGCGAGAATGACGAAGGCAAGGGCATCAGCGATGCAACCAGGAATCCGCCATCGCCGGACCGAAGCAGGCAGCTCGATGCCTGGCCGTCCGATTGCTCAGCGGCTGTCGCGATGGCCGATTCCAGGGCTCGCCGGCTGGCGTCACAGACGGCGCGCAGCTGGCCGCTGCGGCAACGAAGGAAGCGGCCCGACTGCAGCACGGCTTCGGCCGCTGCGTTCGCGAGTAGAATGCGTCCGCCGCGGTTGACTGCGAACGTGGCTTCGCGGTCCGAAGCGAAAATGGCGCTGAGCATGTCGTTGCGCTCGCGCAGGCCGGCGATCTTGCCGCGGATCGCGAACATCCCGCGAAGATGGTCGACGTTCCGGTTGAGCTCGTCGAGGACCTCATCCGAGAAATCGGCCTGGTTCTTGCCGCGGTGGAGGCCGACGATGCCGTCGCCGAGCGGCGTGCGCATCACCGACCCGCAGCAAAAGAAAGTGTCGTCGCCCATCGAGCGAATCCACTCATTGTAGAAGATGCTTCGCTCGTAGCTGGCGGTCGGGACGAGGTCGGTCGTGCGCCACGCCCGGTTGACGAAACCCTGGGCCATACCGGCGTCGGTCCACAAGTCGTGGCTTGCGAAATTGGCCGCATAATCGGCCATGTGCTCGTCCGAGAAATAACCCGAGTGGGTGAAAATTTCCGCGGCGCCGTTCTGGTTCCGCCAGTGAAGCACGCAGCTGCGCGCCCCCGCGGCCGTGGCGACGATCGAGGGAAGCTCGGCGAAAATTTCGTCGTCGAGCGCGGCCTCGTAAATCAGGTTCGGAGTCAGTTTCACTAAGCCGGCACTCGCTCATCGCTGACCGGCACTTCGCCGCAATCTCAGCCTCTTGCGGCATGCTTGGCCGAGGTCGGGGCATACCTCAAGTGGGATATGACAGGCGCCGCCGCTCCGGCGATCAGGAGCCCGCCCGCGGCGTAGTGCTGCCGGCACGCAGATTTCCACGATGGGGAGCATGGAATGAAACTGAAATTGCTTTTCGCCGCTGTTGCCGCGGCGGCGGCCACGCCCGCGTTCGCGCAAAGCTCGCCGGGGGTATCGGTCGGAGTCACCGGCGGCACATTGGGGATCGGCCCGGAAGCCGCGTACCGGTTCTCGAATACGCTCGGCGTGCGCGGCAACGCCACCTTCCTGGGCGTCGGGCGGAGCGTCGAGTCCGACGACATCGATTATGATGGCGATCTCAAGCTGGCATCGGGCGGCCTGATGCTCGACCTTCACCCGTTCGGTGGCGGGTTCCGGCTTTCCGCCGGCGCGCGGATCAACAACAACCGGGTGAGTCTGAAAGCGACACCAAGCTCCGACGTCGAAGTGGGTGGGGAAACCTACACGCCGGCGGAAATCGGCGTCCTCTCAGGCAAGGTCGAAGGCAACAGCCTGGCGCCGACGCTGACGATCGGATGGGGCGGCCGCATGACGCGCGGCGTGCATTTCGGGATCGAAGCGGGCGGCATGTTCCAGGGCTCGCCGCGCGTCCGCAACCTCACCGCGACCGGCATGCTGGCTTCCGATCCGGAGTTCCAGGTCAGTCTTCGCGAGGAAGCGCGCGAAATCGAAAACGACATCGACCAGTTCAAAATCTATCCGATTCTCCAGATTGCGGTCGGTTACCGGTTCTAGTTCTCCCCTTCGTAACCGCCGCGAGCGCCCCACCCTCCCGGGTGGGGCGCTATTCTTTTCTCGATACGTGGGAGGCGCGCTAACGCTGCCGCAACTCGCTCCGCCGGAGCTTGCCGGTCGCCGTCTTGGGCAGCGCATCGACGAATTCGATCTCGCGCGGATATTTGTAGGGGGCGATCGCCGCTTTCGCGTGCGCCTGGAGCTCGGCGGCGAGCGCTTCCGACGGCTCAGCATCGGCAGCGGCCACCACGAACGCCTTCACCTTCTGCCCGCGCTCGGGGCACGCCATGCCGATCACCGCGCATTCGGCGACGGCGGGATGCGACAGCAAAGCATTCTCCACTTCGGGAGCGCCGATATTGTAGCCCGAGCTGACGATCATGTCGTCGCTGCGCGCGAGGTACCAGTAATAGCCGTCGGCGTCGCGGCGGTAGGTGTCGCCCGTCACGTTCCAGCCGTTCACGACATAGTCGCGCTGGCGCGGGTCATCGAGATAGCGACAGCCCGTCGGTCCCTTGATCGCGAGGCGGCCGACTCCCTCGTCCATCGGCTTGCCGTCCGCGTCGAGCACGGTCGCGGTGTATCCGGGCACCGCTTTGCCGGTCGCGCCCGGACGGATGTCGTCGCCCGCGGCGGATACGAAGATATGCATCATTTCGGTCGACCCGATTCCGTCGGTGATCGCGATGCCTGTCCGCTCCTTCCATGCACGCCAAGTCGCCTCGGGCAGATGCTCGCCGGCGGAGATACAATAGCGCAGCGTCTTCACTGCTGCGTCGAGCTGCGGCTGGGACAGCATTGCCTTGTAGGCGGTGGGCGCGGTGCCGAGGTGGGTGACGCCGAATGTGACGATCGCCTCCAGCAGCGCCGGCGGGCTGGCCTGCTCGATGGTCGCGCTCGCCGCGCCAAAGCGAAGCGGGAACATCGGTGTAATGCCAAGGCCGAAGGTGAACGCCATCGGCGCGCTGGTCAGGAAGACGTCGCCGGGCTTGGGATCGACGAGATGCTTGGCGAAGGTGTCGCAGGGCGCGAGCACGTCGCGGTGGAAATGAACGCAGCCCTTGGGCACGCCGGTCGTGCCGCTGGTGAAGGCGATGATGCAGGGATCGTCGCGACCGGTGTCGGCGGGCGGCAGCGGGTGGAGCGATGCGCAGCGCATCTCCAGCTCGCCCTTTCCGTGATCGCCGTCATATTTGACGATGTGCTTAACGCTATGGGTCTGCTCGACGGCGTGGCGGAAGTCGCCGATGAACCGGCTGTCGACGATCGCATGGCTGATCTGCGCGCGCTCGACCACCGTCGCAATCTCGCCCGGGCGGAGCAACGGCATGGTCGCGACCACGATGCCGCCGGCTTTCAGCACGGCGAGCCAGGCCGCGAACATCGTGTAACCATTCGGCCCGCGCAGAAGCACGCGGTTGCCGGGCACCAGCCCCTCCTCCTCGACCAGCAGCCGCGCAATCCGCCCGCTGAAATCGTCGAGGTCGGCGTAGCTCCAGCGGCCGTGATCGTTGACCACCGCAAGCGCGTCCGGCGCGCCGCCCTTGAGCAGTTCGGCGGCGGCATTCAACCGCTCGGGATATTGCACCTCCGGCAGGTCGAACCGGAACTCCGGCAGCAGCTCCGGCGGCGGAAGACGGTCGTGGACGAAGCTGTCGTACACGCTATGTCGTCATCCCCGCGAAAGCGGGGACCCAGCAAGAAAAGAAAAACTGGGTTCCCGCTTTCGCGGGAATGACGAAGAAGTGCGAAATCATTCTTCTTCAACCACCGCCGTCGTTTCGATTTCGATCTTGGCCGCAGCTTCCACCAGCCCCTTGACCTCGACCAGCGTCATTGCGGGAAAGTTCTGGCCCATGATCTCGCGCCACGCAGCGCCTATCTCATCGCGCGAGTGGAGATATTCGCTGCGGTCGGTGACATAGCAGGTCATCTTGACGACATGCTGTGGACCTGCCCCGTCCTCGGCGAGGATCTGCAGCGTGTTGCGCAGCGCCCGGGCGAACTGGCCGTGGAGCGTGTATTCGGGAAAGCTCTCGTTCTCGTCCCACCCGACCACGCCGGCAGTGAAGATCATTCGCCCGGCGGCGCTGACCCCGTTCGAATATCCCTTCGGGCGTGGCCAGTTCGGCGGCTGGAGAATCTTCATGGGTTCACCCCTTCAGCAGATCGCGCGCGATGATCTGGCGCTGCACCTCGCTCGCACCTTCGTAGATGCGCAGGGCGCGGATGTCGCGGTACAGCTCCTCGACCTTGACTCCGCGCGTGACGCCCGCGCCGCCGTGCATCTGCACCGCGGCGTCGATCACCTGCTGCGCGGCTTCGGTCGCGTGGAGCTTGGCCATGGCGGCAGCGCGGCGGTTGTCCGTTCCGCCCTCGTCCTGCTGCCAGGCGGCGCGGTAGATGAGCAGCGCGGACGCATCGACCAGCAGCGCCATGTCCGCAAGCTTCTCCTGAGTCACCGCATTGTCGGCGAGCCTGGCGCTTCCGAGGCGGCGGCTGGAGGCGAAGACAAGGGCCTCGTCGAGCGCCCGCCGCGCAAAGCCGAGCGCCGCGGCGCCGACGGTCACCCGGAACAGGTTCAGAGTTTCCATCCCGATGCGGAACCCCTCACCCGGCTCGCCGACGATCGCATCGGCGGGAATCCGGACATTATCGTAGGTGAGCCGCGCGAGCGGGTGCGGGGCGATGACCTCGATCCGCTCGGCGACGGTGACGGCGTCGGCGGGCACGATGAACGCCGACAGTCCGCGCGCACCCTCGCCTTCGCCGGTGCGCGCGAAGGTCAGGTAGAAGTCGGCGATGCCGCCGTTGGAGATGAGCGTCTTCTCGCCGACGAGCACCCATTCGTTGCCCTCGCGCATTGCCGAGGTCTGCATGTTCGCGGCATCGGACCCGCATTCGGGCTCGGTCATCGCGAAAGCCGCGATCGACTCGCCGGAAGCGACGCGGGGCAGCCATTGGCGCTTCTGCTCGACCGTCCCGAACAGCAAGATCGCGCCCGATCCGAGCCCCTGCATGGCGAAGGCGAAGTCGGCGAGCGCCGAGTGATAGGCGAGCGTCTCGCGGGCAATGGCGAGGCTGCGCAGGTCTGGCCGGGCAGCGCCGTCGGCGACGGCCAGCTTGAGGAACCCCGCTGCGCCGAGCTCGCGCACCAGCATTCGGCACTCGCTGTCGAGATCGTCGGCATAGCGATCGCTGCAGTTTTCCGCGCACCATGACTGCAGCTCGTCGGACAGCTCGCGGTGCTTCGCCTCGAAGAACGGCCAGGAGAGGAAGCTGCGGTCCGGCATCAATCGCCCTGGAACTCCGGCCGCCGCTTGTTCGCGAACGCCTCGTAGGCGCGCTGGAAGTCGCTGGTCTCCATGCATCGCGCCTGGGCGCGGGCTTCGGCCTCGAGCGCCTGCTCGATGGTCATGGTCCACTCGGCGTCGAGCTGGCGCTTGGTGACCGCATGCGCGACGCTCGGGCCCTTCGCGAGCTGGTCGGCGAGCGCATGGGCCTCGGCCATCACGTCCTCGACGACGCGATTGTAAAAGCCCCAGGCGAGCCCTTCCTCGCTCGTCATGTCCCGGCCCGTGAACAGCAGCTCGGCGGCGCGGCCGTGGCCGATGATCCGCGGCAAGATGGCGCACGCGCCCATGTCGGCGCCGGAGAGGCCGACGCGGCTGAACAGGAAGGCGGTGCGGCAGCCCGGCTGGCCGAACCTTATGTCGCTCGCCATCGCCATGATCGCGCCGGCGCCGGCGCAGACGCCCTCGACGGCGGCGACGATCGGCTGCGGGCACTTGCGCATCGCACGCACCAGGTCACCGGTCATGCGCGTGAACTTCAGCAGCCCGTCGGGCTTCATCTTCGTCAGCGGCCCGATGATCTCGTGGACGTCGCCGCCCGAGCAGAAATTGCCGCCCGCGCCCCGGATCACGACAGCCTTCACGCTGTAATTGTGGTCGAGCGCGTAGAAGGTCGCGCGAAGCTCGTCGTAGCTCTCGAAGGTCAGCGGGTTCTTCTTCTCCGGCCGGTTAAGCGTGATCGTCGCGACTCCGTTCGCGAAGCGCCACAGGAAGTGCTCCGGTGCAAAGGTCGCGGGATCGAAGCTCATGCCGTCGTCCCCCCGTCCAGCGTGATCGCCGCGCCGTTGATGTCGCGGCTCAAGGGCAGGCAGAGCATGGCGATGACGTTAGCGATCGCCTCCGGGTCGACCAGTCGCCCGCTCGCATTCATGTTGGTGATGATCGAGCGCGAGTCGTCCGCGCTTCGCCCGGTGATCTCCGACACTCGCGCCACCGACTGATCGGTCATCGGCGTGTCGACATAGCCCGGACAGACCGCGTTCACGGTGAGGCTGGTCTTCGCATATTCGGCGGCGAGGCTGCGCATCAGCCCGAGCAGGCCGTGCTTCGACGCAGCGTAATGCGCCGCATAAGGGACGCCGCGCAGCGACGCGACGGAGGCGACGAAGACGAGGCGACCGCTGTCGCTCTTGAGCAAATCGCCGATCGCGGCGCGGGCGCAGTCGAACGCGGCGGTGAGGTTGGTCGCCACGATCCGGTCCCAGCTCTCACGGGTCGTCTTGTGGAACGGTGCGCTCTCCGCGATCCCCGCATTGACGATCAGGCAGTCGATCGGGCCGTTTGCGGCGCGCGCTTCATCGAAGGCCGAGCCGACTCGGTCAGGGTCGGTGACGTCGCACTGGATCGCGGTCGCTTCAAGCTCGTCGGCAACCGCCTGAATCGGATCGATCCGCCGCCCCAGCAGCGACAACTTCGCGCCTTCACCCGAAAGGTGCCGGGCCGCGGCCGCACCGATGCCGGTTCCGCCGCCGGTGATCAGCGCATGGCGTCCGTCGAGCGCGCTCCCCATCGCTGCGTCTTGGCCGAAGGCTATTGCGGTGGCAAGGCGGCGCGATGGAGCTCGCAATCCTCGAAACCGGCTATCCGCCGGGCAATCTCGCCGACGAGTTCGGCGACTATTCCGAAATGTTCCAGCGGTTGCTCGGACCCGGGTTCGAGGTCGAGAGCTTCGATGTCCAGTCGGGCGTGCTGCCCGCCGCCGACGGACATAACGCCTATCTGATCACCGGCTCTCCTGCCGGCGTGTACGACCCGTTGCCCTGGATTGCGCCGCTCGAGCAGTTCATCCGCAACGCGGGCGACGCGAAGATGGTCGGCATCTGCTTCGGCCACCAGGTGATGGCCGAGGCGCTCGGCGGAAAGGTCGAGAAATCCGACAAGGGCTGGGGCACGGGCTTACACCGCTACACGATCGTCCGTTCGGAACCCTGGATCGACGCGGCGGGGACGATCGCGATCCCCGCCTCGCACCAGGACCAGGTCGTCGTCCAGCCGCCGAACACCGAGGTGGTCGCCGCGTCGGACTTTACGCCCTTCGCGGCGCTCGCCTGGACCGACCGTCCGGCGATCAGCTTCCAGTTCCATCCCGAGTTCTCGCCCGGCTTCGCCAAGGCGCTGATCCGAAAGCGCCATGATGCGGTGCCGAATCCGGAGGCGGCGATCGCCTCGCTCGATGCGCCGAACAACAGTGCCGTTGTTGCCGGCTGGATTCGCAACTTCCTCAACGGAGAGAGAACATGAAGACCCGCGCCGCCGTCGCGTTCGAAGCCAAGCAGCCGCTCGAGATCGTCGAAGTCGACCTCGAAGGCCCCAAGGTCGGCGAGGTGCTGGTCGAGATCATGGCGACGGGCATCTGCCACACTGACGCCTACACGCTCGACGGCTTCGACAGCGAAGGCATCTTCCCGTCGATCCTCGGCCACGAGGGCGCGGGGATCGTCCGCGAGGTTGGGTCGGGCGTCGCCAGCGTGAAGCCCGGCGACCACGTGATCCCCTTGTACACGCCCGAATGCCGCCAGTGTAAGTCGTGCCTCAGCGGCAAGACCAATCTCTGCACCGCGATCCGCGCGACCCAGGGCAAGGGCCTCATGCCCGACGGCACCAGCCGCTTTTCCTACAAGGGCGAGACCATCTTCCATTACATGGGCTGCTCGACCTTCTCGAACTTCACCGTCCTGCCCGAGATCGCGGTCGCGAAGATCCGCGAGGACGCGCCGTTCAAGACCAGCTGCTACATCGGCTGCGGCGTGACCACCGGAGTCGGCGCAGTCGTCAACACGGCCAAGGTGGCGCCGGGGGATAACGTCGTCGTGTTCGGGCTCGGTGGGATCGGGCTGAACGTCATCCAGGGCGCGAAGCTTGCGGGCGCGAACAGGATTATCGGAGTCGACATCAATCCCGACCGCGAGCAATGGGCCCGCCAGTTCGGCATGACCGACTTCCTCAACACGAAAGGGATGAGCCGCGAGGACATCGTCGCCACGG
Source organism: Sphingomonas segetis (assembly GCF_009720245.1). Taxonomy (GTDB): domain Bacteria; phylum Pseudomonadota; class Alphaproteobacteria; order Sphingomonadales; family Sphingomonadaceae; genus Sphingomicrobium; species Sphingomicrobium segetis. Next base: position 9,464 of record NZ_WJSQ01000066.1, read on the forward strand.
TCATGACGATGACCGACGGCGGCGCCGACTATACGTTCGACGCGACCGGCAACACCGAAGTGATGCGCACCGCTCTGGAATGCTGCCACCGCGGCTGGGGAACGAGCATCATCATCGGGGTCGCCGAGGCGGGCAAGGAGATCGCGACGCGGCCGTTCCAGCTCGTCACCGGCCGCAACTGGCGCGGCACCGCGTTCGGCGGCGCCAAAGGCCGCACCGACGTGCCGAAGATCGTCGACTGGTACATGGACGGCAAGATCGCGATCGACCCGATGATCACCCACACGCTCGAGCTTGAGGAGATCAACAAGGGCTTCGACCTGATGCACGCGGGCGAGAGCATCAGGTCTGTCGTGATGTATTGACCAACACTCGTGATCCCCGCGAAAGCGGGACCCAATTTTCCTGTTGAGCTAGGTTCCCGCTTTCGCGGGAATGACGACGAGGGGAGAGAACAATATGTTCAGCCACGTGATGGTCGGATCGAACGACGTCGAGCGGTCGCGGCGCTTCTATGATGCTTTGTTCAGCAAGGAAGCGATGCAGGACGACAAGGGCCGCCTCGCCTATCGCAACAAGGGCGCGGTGTTCATGGTCACGCGGCCGATCGACGGGCAGCCGGCGTGCTGCGCCAACGGCGGAACGGTCGGATTCAACTTCGACAGCCCGGAAGAGGTCGACGAATGGCACCGCCGCGGCGTGGAGGCGGGCGGGACCTCCATCGAGGACCCGCCCGGTTATCGCGAGCTGCCGTTCGGCAAGCTCTACCTCGCCTATCTCCGCGACCCCGACGGCAACAAGCTTTGCGGACTGCACCGGCCGGAGCAGTGAGCGTGGAGATCCTGTCGGAGAACAAGTCGCATGGCGGACGGCAGCTGGTGGTCAAGCACGCATCCGCCGCGACCGGCACCGACATGATCTTCTCGATCTTCCTTCCGCCGCAGGCGGAGCAAGGCGGCAAGCTGCCGGTCATATGGTATTTGTCGGGCCTCACCTGCACCCACGCCAACGTGACGGAGAAGGGGGAGTATCGTGCCGGCTGCGCCGAGCTCGGGCTGATCTTCGTCGCGCCCGACACGAGCCCGCGCGGCGACGATGTACCGGACGCGGAGGGCTATGATTTCGGCCAGGGCGCCGGTTTCTACGTCGATGCGACGGAGGAGCCGTGGGCGAAGAACTACCGGATGTGGAGCTACGTCACCGAGGAGCTCCCGGCGCTGGTCGCGGCCCGGTTCCCGGCCGACATGGACCGGCAGGGGATCACCGGCCATTCGATGGGCGGCCACGGCGCGCTGACGATCGCGCTCAATTTCCCCGAGCGGTTCCGCAGCGTCTCCGCCTTCGCGCCGATCGTCGCGCCGTCGCAGGTGCCGTGGGGTCAGAAGGCGCTCGGCGGCTATCTCGGCGAGGACCGCTCGACCTGGCGCAGGCACGACGCCGTGGCGCTGATCGAGGACGGTGCGTCCGTCGATGAAATCCTCGTCGATGTCGGCGATTCGGACACGTTCATCGAAAAGGAATTGCGGCCCGAGCTGCTCGAACGAGCATGCCGCGAGGCCGGCATCCCGCTGACGCTCCGCATCCAGCCGGGATACGACCACAGTTACTATTTCATCTCGACGTTCATGGCCGACCATTTGCACTGGCACGCGGAGAGATTGCTCGAGGGATAGGGACATGACGCTCAGCCGCCGCGACTTCGTCCAGCTTGCGGCGGCGATGGGCGCCTCGTTGGCGTGGAGCGGGCCAGCCCGCGCATCTGCCGCCAAGTGGAATGAGCGTCGGGACCTCTTTCCGGAAGGAGTCGCGTCGGGCGATCCCGATCCGGGCGGCATCATCCTCTGGACGCGCCGCCCATTCGATGCTGCGGCCCGACAGCAGCTAACGGTCGAAGTTGCCGAGGACGAAGCGTTCCGCAGAGTGATCGCGCGCAACTCTACTCCGGTGTCGCCCGAGGCCGACTGGACAACGCGCGTGCTCGTCGGCGGGCTCAAGCCGTCGCGCACCTACTGGTACCGGTTCACGGACTCGGACGGGAACGGAAGTCGCATCGGCCGAACCCGCACCGCGCCGACCCCCGACGATCCGCGCCCCGTCAATTTCGCCTTCGTCAGCTGTCAGGACGTGAACGAGGGCAAGCTCAACGCTTACCGCCGGATGATCTTCGAGGACGAGCGCGCGCGCCCCGAAGACCAGCTCGATTTCGTGCTGCACCTCGGCGACTTCATCTACGAGGTGGTCGAATATCCGGACGAGGTGAAATCGCGCTACGACCGGATCATCTACGATGTCGGCCGCCTCCCCGACGGCGGGAAGTTCAGCAACTTCCATTACCCGCTCACGCTCGACGGCTATCGCGTGATCTACAAGGGCTATCTCGCCGATCCCGATCTTCAGGACGCGCGCGCACGCTGGCCGTTCGTCAACATCTGGGACAACCACGAATTCTCGTGGCAGGGCCGGCAGAGCATCCAGCAGGCGGGCGGAGATCCGCAGCCGGGGCAGACCATCAAGGTCGCGGCCAATCAGGCGTGGTTCGAATATATTCCGGCGCGCTTGAATCCGCCGAGCGGATCGCTCGAGGCGTTCGGGGCGGTTCCGGTCAAGAATGTCGAGATCGACAAATGGGACGCCAACGGTCTCGGGCTCGAACCGAACAACTTGGCCGCGATCCGCAGCCTGATCGCCTATCGCACCCTGCGCTATGGCAAGCACCTCGACCTCATCATCACCGACCAGCACAGCTTCTCCGGCGAGGACCCGACGGACGCTCAGGGCGTCGGCGACATCTACGACCCGAAGTTCGCGGGCATGTTCTCCGAAGAAGCGATGATCGCGCTCGACTATGGCGCTGCGTACAACGGCGGCAATCCGCCCGCCGAGCTCCACTTCCGCGACGTCAAGATCGCGAACCCGCGCAAGGACAAGGCGCCGCGCACGATCCTTGGCGCCGAGCAGAAGGCCTGGTTCAAGGACCAGCTGCGCACGTCGACGGCGACCTGGAAGGTCTGGGGCAATTCGCTCGGCGCCCTCGATCAGCGCAGCGATCCTCAGAACCTTCCCGCCGGAATGGCCGAAAAGCCGTGGCCTGCTGATACTTATGCGATGCAGAACAGCAGCGACTATGGCGCCGCTTATGCGGAGCGGACCGAAATCTATAACCTCGTCCGTGACGCGAAGATTACCGGCTTCGCCATCGTGTCAGGAGACCGCCACAGTTTCTGGGCGGGCTATGCGGCCGCAGCACTTCCCCCGCGCCAGTACGAGCCTGTCGGCTTGAGCTTCGTCGGGGGTTCGCTGGTCAGCCCGGGCGGCCAGGAGGCGTGGGAACACGGCTTCAAAAAGGACAGAACGCTGCGTCCGCTGTTTGTTGCGGACCGCCCCGACGGAAAGATCGTGTGCACGTTCAACATGATGCTCAAGCACGGCGTCCGCTCGGCCCTCGAATATGCCAAGTCGTTCGACATGGAGCGTGCGCGGGCATTGTCCAATCCCGAACTCGCTCCGCATCTCGAATTCCTCGACGCCGGTGGCCACGGCTATGCAACGGTCCGATTGACCGGCGACGAAATGCGCACCGAGTTCGTCTGCATCCCGCGCCCGATCACGCGCAGCGGAACGCCTGACGGCGGCCCCTTGCGCTACCGCGTTGCGCATACGGCGAAGCTGTGGCAGCCAGGCGAGCGGCCGCGGCTGGCGATCGAAGTGATCGAAGGCGACCCGGGTCTATCGATTTGAGCGCGCTGTCACCAAATCTTCGAGTGTCGCCCGGACACTAGAATTTTGGTGACCCCAACGGGACTCGAACCCGTGTTTTCGCCGTGAAAGGGCGACGTCCTGGACCGCTAGACGATGGGGCCGCAAAGGGCGGTTCGCCGGTTAGGCGAGGGGTCTGGCAGCGTCAAGCAAGCGCCGCGTCCTCCACGTGCATCTCGGCCGCATTGCCGCCGTTCCACTCGTCGCGCTTGATCGAGCCGGCGAGCCACCAGCGCGCGTCGGCGGGCGAGGACAGCAACGCGCGGCCGAGCTCGCTGTCGGCGCTTCGGAAGGCGATCCACTTGAAGCTCTTGCCGTCGTCGCCGCAGGCGATCCCGCGCACATGCCCGTTGCCGACGATGCTGGTCTTGAGCAGCCGCGCCGGGCCGGCCGCGACAAGCTCGGTGTGCGCTTCGACGACAGCTTCGACGTGATCGCGCTTCTGAACCGCAAGCTGGTCAGCCAGATGCGCGAGCGGCGGACCATGCCGCGGCTCGAGGTGC
>NZ_WJSQ01000067.1 GCF_009720245.1 Sphingomonas segetis
CGCACCGACGTCGAGCCCGCGGTAACGCGCATGCGGCCGTCGTTCCCGATCCGCCGACGCCGCATCATCCCGACGCCGTCCAGCCAGCCTTCCTGCCCCGCCAGCGCGTTGCCGTAGGAGGCCGTCAGCGGCGCCGGCTCGACGGCGATCGCTTCCCAGGCGGCGCCGAGCTCGTCGGCGACGATCTGTGCAAGCCCGGTCCAGATGCCCTGTCCGGTCTCGACCTGCGGAACGGCGACCGTGACTCGCCCGTCGCGCGCGATCTTGATGAAGTTCCCGAACGCCTCCTCGCCTTTGCGCCTGGCAAGCTCGCTGTGGAGGTGCCGGGGCCACAGCGCCACGGCGACGACCAAACCGACGCCGGCGCCGCCCCCGATCAGCAATGTCCGCCGGTCGAGGTTCAATGGGCGAATTGGGCCTTGAGCGCGCGGCGATCGATCTTGCCCGTGCCGAGCTTGGGCAGCGGCGCGTCGGCGAAGATGATCCGCGCGGGGATCTTGAATTTGGCGAGGCGGCCGTCGAGGAACGCGCGGAGATCCTCTTCGCCGAGCTTCCTGCCGTCATTCGCCAGGACGACCGCGACGGGCACCTCGCCGAGCCGCTCGTCGGGCGCGCCGAACACCGACACTTCGGCGACGGCGGGGCAAGCGTAGAACTCCGCCTCGACTTCGGCGGCTGAGATATTTTCGCCGCCGCGGATAATGATCTCCTTCTTTCGGTCGACGATGAACAGATAGCCGTCCTCGTCAAGGTAGCCGACGTCGCCGGTTCGGACGAAACGGTCGGGCGTGAAAAGCGCCGCGGTGGCTTCCGGGTTGCGCCAGTAGCCCTTGATGTCGGCCGCGGAGCGGATCGCGATCTCACCGATCTCTCCGGCCGGCAGTCGGCGGTCGCCATCGCCGAGGATCGCCAATTCGACGAACGGCGCGGCGCGGCCGGTCGATCCCGGCTTCTGCGCATAATTGCTCCAGAAGTTGAGGGCGCCGACGGCATTGGTCTCGGTCAGGCCGTACCCCAGGGCCGGCTGCGCGTGCGGGAATGCGTCCCTCAGCCGCTCGACATGGCTGACCGGCCGCGGCGCCCCGCCGGCCGTGATGTCCTTGAGAGATGACAGATCGTACTTGTGCCGGTCGGGGTGAGTCATGAGCTCGAGGCTCATGGTCGGCACCCCGACGAAATAGGTGATCTTCTCCTTCTCGATCAGCCGCAGCGCCTCGGCCGCATCCCACTTGGGCATGATCACCATGCAGCGGCCGACGACGAAGCTGTTGAGCATCACCGGCACCTCGCCGGTGACGTGGAACAGTGGCACGCTGAGCAAGGTGCGCGGCGGGGTCGCCGGCGCGCGGCCTTCCTGGGTCAGCAGGCCGAGGAGCACGATCAGCCCGGTCGCATAAATGTAGGTGCCGGTCACGACCGCGCGGTGGGTCGAAAGCGCGCCCTTGCACAATCCGGTCGAGCCGGAGGTGAAAAGGATCGTCGCCTCGTCCTTAGGCCCAACGTCCGGTAGCTCGATCGCCTCGTCGGCGGCGAGGAGTTCCGCCAGCGCCTGCCCGACCGGCTGGTCGATCGCGACGCCGAGGACGTCGCAGTCGCTGCAGCGTTCCGCGATCCGCTTGGCGCGCGGCGCGTCGGCGATAATCAGCTTCGGCTCGGTCAGCCGGATCGCATGCTCCATCTCGGCCGGCTCCCACCAGCCGTTGAGCAAGGTCGCGACCGCGCCGGCCTTGAGCAGGCCCATGTAGGCGAGCACGGACGAGGGGCAGTTGCGCATCGCGATTCCGACGCGGTCGCCCTTTGTTATGCCCCGCGCCGCGAAACCGCGCGCGACCCGCTCCGACAACGCGTCGAGGTCGGCGAAGGTGAACCGCTCCGCGCCCGCAACCAGCGCTTCATTGTCGGCGTTGAGCGCGCAGAAGGTACGGAAGAATTGCGGAAGCGTCGCGGGCAAGTTCTCGACGATGGCGCGGCCGAGATCGTCCCGGCCGATGACGAGCCGCCCCCCGGGTCCGATAACTCGTGCGAGTTCCTCGTCGAAGCGGCGGTCCAACGCGCTGGGCATACTCGTGTGACTTCCTTTGCCTTTCGTCCGACCAACCTTATGAGGCGCTGAACATCGATGGGGAAGTCCTTGCAAGCCGCGGCCGACAACTCGCAATTCACCGCTTTCCCCGACCTTGGGCTGTCGCCGATCGCGCTCCACCTCGGGCCGTTCGACCTTCGTTGGTACAGCCTCGCTTATCTGGCCGGTATCTTCATCGGCTACTGGTACCTGCTGAAGCTGTTGAAGCAGCCCGGCGCGCCGCTCGCCCGCCGCCACGCCGACGACCTCGTCTTCTACGCCGCGCTCGGGATCATCATCGGCGGGCGCATCGGCTACGTGCTGTTCTACAATCTCGGCGAATATCTCAGCCATCCGATCGAAATGCTTAAGCTGTGGGACGGCGGAATGTCCTTCCACGGCGGAGTCATCGGCACCTCGCTCGGAATCTTCTACTTCGCGCACAAGGAGAAGCTCTCCTGGCTGCGCATTCACGACTATGTCGCCTGCTGCGTCCCTTTTGGCCTGTTCTTCGGGCGCCTCGCCAATTTCGTGAACCAGGAGCTGTGGGGAGCGGAGACGCACGTCCCCTGGGCAATCCGCTTCGTCGAAATGACCGCATACGGCCCGGTTCTCGGCCCACCGCGGCACCCGAGCCAGCTGTATGAGGCGGTGCTCGAAGGCATCCTCCTGTTCGCGATCCTCGGCTGGATGTTTTGGAAGACCCGGGCCCGCTACGAGCCGGGAAAGCTGGTGGGCGCCTTCCTGTTCTTCTACGGAATCTTCCGCTTCTGCATCGAGTTCATCCGCGAGCCCGACAATCAGCTCGTCCAATTCTCGCAGGCGACCGGCCTCCACATGGGCCAGTGGCTGTCGCTGCCGATGATCCTCGGCGGGCTGTGGCTGATGTGGACCGCGAAACGCCGGCGCGTTCGGGTCGAGCCGACACTGGGCCCCGCCAGCGTCTCGTGACGCCGCTCGAGCGCGCGCTCCGCGAGCGCATCCAGGCGGAGGGGCCGATCACCGTCGAGTCGTTCATGCAGGCGTGCAACGACTTTTATTACGTAACCCGCGACCCGCTCGGCGCGCGCGGCGACTTCACCACCGCGCCGGAAATCAGCCAGATGTTCGGCGAGATGGCCGGCGCCTGTCTCGCCGATAGCTGGAAGCGGGCGGGAGCGCCCGCCGACGCAGTCTATGCGGAGCTCGGGCCGGGGAGGGGCACGCTCGCCGCCGATGCGCTTCGGGTGCTCCGCTCGGCAGGGTTCGCGGGCGAGGTGCATTTCGTGGAGACAAGCCCCGTGCTGCGCGACATGCAGAAGCAGGCTGTGCCCACGGCGCACTGGCATGAGCGGGTCGACGACCTTCCGGCGCAGCCGTTGCTTCTGGTCGCCAACGAATTCCTCGACGCGCTGCCCATCCGCCAGCATTCCGGCGGCATCGAGCGCCGAGTGATGGTCGCGGCGGGCGGTCTCGCGTTCGACCGCGACGGCGAAATCATCGAGAGCTCGCCCGCGCGCGACGAGGCGATCGCGTCGATCGCACTTTGCCTCTCCACGAAGGGCGGCACCGCGCTCATCATCGACTACGGCCATGCGAAGAGCGCGGCCGGCGACACGCTGCAGGCGCTCCACGCCCACCGCTTCGCACCCGTCCTCGACAAGCCTGGCGAGCAGGACCTGACCGCCCACGTCGATTTCGAGGCGCTCACACGCGCCGCGAGCGAAGCCGGCGCGGTAGTGACGCGCGTCCTCGCTCAGGGCGAATGGCTGGTCCGCCTCGGCATCCACGCCCGTGCGCAGGCGCTGTCGCGCGCCAACCCCGACCGCGCGGGCGAAATCGACGGTGCGCTGCACCGCCTCACCAGCTCCGACGAAATGGGGACTTTGTTCAAGGTCATGGCGATCCACTCGCCGGACTGGCCGGCGCCGGCGGGGCTCGAATGACCCGCGACGCGACGGAGGCGGACCTGCCGGCGGTCGACTGCATCTTCCGCCAGACCTTCTGCGACACCTTCGCGCACCTCTACCGCGAGGAGGACCTTGCAGCCTTCCTGGACAACTTCACGCCGCAGGCATGGAGCGACGAGTTCGCCGACCCGCGTTACCGCTTCCGCGTCGCGGAAGTGGACGGGGAGATCGTCGGCTTCGTGAAGCTCGGTCCGTCCGCGCTTCCAGTCGAAACCGACAAGCGCGCGGCGGAGCTTCGCCAGATCTACGTCCTCGAGGAGCATCACGGCAGCGGCATCGCGGCCGCGCTGAGCGACTGGGCCATCCGCGAGGCGCGGCGACAAGGGTTCGAGGAACTGTACCTCACGGTCTACGTGGATAATCACCGCGCCCGGCGCTTTTACGAACGCTATGGATTCGAGGCCGTCGGCCGCTACGACTTCATGGTCGGCAGCCAGGCCGACGAGGACATCATCATGCGCAAGGCGCTGTGAGCGAGGTCGAAGTCATCCGCGCGGTCTCGCTCGGCGACTGCCCGCACGGCTTTCTCGGCCGGCGCGGCGGCGTGTCGGTGGGAGCGCTCGCCGGCCTCAACGTCGGCTACGGCAGCAAGGACGATCGCGCTGCCATCGACGAGAACCGTCGCCTCGGCATTGCTGCGCTGCTGCCGGACGCGAAGCTCGCGACCGTTCATCAGGTCCATTCGGCCGAGGTCGTTCATGCCGAGGCGCCATGGCCGATGGACGGGCGCCCGCGCGCCGACGCGATGGTCACCGACCGGCCGAACCTGCTACTCGGAATTCTCACGGCGGATTGTGCGCCGGTGCTGTTCGCCGATCACAAGGCGGGGGTAGTTGGCGCTTCCCACGCCGGCTGGCGCGGAGCGCTCGCCGGAGTCACCGATTCGACCATAGCCGCAATGGAGCGTCTCGGCGCTCGGCGCGGCAATATCCACGCCGCCGTCGGCCCCTGCATCGGCCAGGCCTCCTACGAAGTCGACGACGATTTCCGCGCGCGCTTCGTGACTATCGATCCGGATAATGCGCGCTTCTTCGCCGCGGGCCCCGCCGGCAAACCGCATTTCGACCTCGAGGCCTATGTCGTTCGCCAGCTGATCGCCGCCGGGGTCGGCGAGGTCGAGGCGCTGAACCTCGACACCTTTGCCGATCCAGAACGCTTCTACAGCTACCGCCGCGCGACCAACCGCGGCGAAGCGGATTACGGGCGCCAGCTCAGCGCCATCGCGCTTCGCTAACGGCCACAAGCGCAGCTTATCGAATGCGGCTCTCGAGTTGATTGGCGCACCCGCGCGTCAGGCGCTAAGGCGCGCGCATATCAGGAGACCCGAATTGTCCGAGGAATATGACCCCATGCCGTCGAGCCGGCGCCTTCCCAAGCAGACCCCGACCACGATCGGCAATCACAAGCTGAGCCCGGCGACCCTCATGATGGGCTACGGCTACGATCCGGCGCTGTCCGAAGGCTCGCTCAAGGCGCCGATCTTCCTCACCTCGACCTTCGTTTTCGAAAAGGCCGCCGACGGCAAGCGCTTCTTCGAAGGGATCACCGGCAAGCGGCCCGGCGGCGGCACTGCCGAGGGGCTGGTTTATTCTCGCTTCAATGGCCCCAACCAGGAAATCCTCGAGGACCGCCTGCGCATCTGGGAGGACGCGGAGTCGGCACTGACCTTTTCCAGCGGGATGACCGCGATCGCCATCCTGCTGCTGTCGCACGTCCGTCCCGGCGACGTGGTGATCCACTCCGGCCCGCTCTACGCTGCGAGCGAGAGCGTCATCGACAAGATCCTGCCGCAGTTCGGCGTCGGCTTCGTCGATTTCCCCGCCGGCGCGACGCGCGAGGAGCTGGATGCGGTGATGGCGCAGGCGAAAGCCAAGGGCCGCGTAGCGATGATCTATCTCGAAAGCCCGGGCAATCCGACCAACGTGCTGGTCGATGTCGAAGCGGTCCACGCCGCGCGCGCCGCCGCTTTCGCCGGCGATGCCGAGCTTCCGCCAATCGCGATCGACAATACCTTCCTCGGGCCGCTGTGGGCCAAGCCGCTCGCGCAGGGCGCCGACGTCAGCGTCTACAGCCTCACCAAATATGCCGGCGGCCACAGCGATCTCGTCGCCGGCGCCCTGGTCGGTAACCGCTCGGTGATCGACAAGGCGCGGCTGATGCGCAACACGCTGGGCGGGATCTGCGATCCCAACACCGCGTGGATGCTTCTGCGCAGCCTCGAGACGCTCGAGCTTCGGATGGACAAGGCCGGAGAGAACGCGGCGAAGGTGTGCGCATTCCTGCGCGATCATCCCAAGGTGGAGAAGGTCGGCTATCTCGCCTTCCTCGAAGAGGGCTCGCGCCAGGAGGACATCTACCGCCGCCATTGCACCGGCGCCGGCTCGACCTTCTCGCTCTACCTGAAGGGCGGGGAGAAAGAGGCGTTCGCCTTCCTCGACGCGCTGCAGATCGCGCACCTCGCGGTCAGCCTCGGCGGCACCGAGACGCTGGCCAGCGCGCCGGCGGCGATGACGCATCTGTCCGTGCCCGAGGAACGCAAGGCGCAGCTCGGGATCACCCCGAACCTCGTGCGCATCTCGATCGGCGTCGAGGATCCCGACGACCTCATCGCCGACTTCGCCCACGCGCTGGACTCGATTTAGCTTACCCTGGCGGAGGCCGGGGCTAGGCGGCGGCGCTTCCGCGCCGTTATTTGCTTGAGGCTGGCCCCTCGCCTTCGCCGGGGAACATTTTCGCCAATGCTGCACCGCGCACTCGCCTTAAGCGGCATTTCATCGTATAAATCCGCGCTCGGGGGCAGCACCGATGAACGCAAACACATCGCACAAGCGCAGGTTTCTAATTGCCGGCGCGGTCGTTCTCGCGGTCGCGGCCGGCGGCTATCAACTGGCGCAACTCTACCCGTCGGTCGGACCGACCGAAGGCGCGATGGCGCCGGCGCAGCGCTACGTCGATTCGCTCGGTGACGGAGGCATCCCCGCGCATGGTCGCTACATCCTCGTCGACGCCGCGTCCGCGCGGCTGTTCATGATCGAAGACGGCCACGTGCGCGACACGATGAAGGTGATCGTCGGCAAGCCGACCTCGGCAACGCCGGCAATCCGCAGCGTGATCTATTATGCGACCCTGAACCCCTACTGGAACGTCCCGCCCGATCTCGCGCAGAAGATCATCGCGCCGCTGGTGCTCAAATACGGCGACGATTACCTGAACTACCGGGGCTATGAGGTCGTCAGCAGCTTCGCTCAGCCGAAGGTGCTTTCGCCCGACAGCGTCGACTGGAAAGCCGTCGCGGCGGGGAAAACGCAGATCAAGCTTCGTCAGCGGCCCGGCCCGTCGAATTCCATGGGCCAGATGAAGTTCGACCTTGCGAACGCCAACGGCATCTATCTCCACGACACGCCGCATAAAGAGCTGTTCGCCAAGGACGAGCGCAGCCTCAGCAACGGCTGCGTCCGCCTCGAAGACGCGGAGAGACTGGCCCGCTGGCTCCTCGGGAAGGAGCCGTCTGTCGACGTTACTGCCCCCGAGCAGCACGTTCCCATCCCCGGCGCGGTGCCAATCACCATCGCCTACCTCGATTCCGGCGCGCAGAAGCAGTTGGCAGGGCTGCAGTAGGGCGTCGCTCTACGCTCCCCAATCCGCCACCGACCAGCCGCGCTGCTCGGCGAGGCGGCGCAGCTTGCCGTGGGGGTTTACCGCGACCGGCTCGTCGGCCCATTCGAACGCGGGACGGTCGGACACGTGATCGGAATAGAAGCGGACGTGGCCGTGGACGCCCTTTAGGCCTGATCGCTCCACCCAGTCGGCGATCATCTGCATCTTTGCCGGCCCATAACAATTATCTCCGGCAATCTTTGCATGGACGCGATCGTCGAGGCCGGTGACGGATCCAGTGCCGATCACGTCGTCGAAGCCGAGGCGCCGCGCGATCGCGTCGGCGTAGAGCCGGTAAGATGCAGTCGCCAGGACGACGCGGCGCCCCTCCGCCTTGTCGCGCGCGATCGCCCGCCGAGCGCCCGGCCGGATATTCGACGCGACCTGCGTGTCGGCGAAGCTGTCGACGAGCGGCTCGAGCTCGCGCGAATGGACACGCGCGCCGAGCAGCAGCCGATGGTTGATCTCCTTGAGCCGCGCGCGGTCGATCAGCCGAGCCGCATAGGCGAACATCGACAGCAGCACGACCGGCAGCAACAGCAGCCGCCACGGCGCTCGGCGCAGCGCGCAATGCAGCAGGAACGGCGTGTAGGTCGCATGCTTGGTCACGGTGCGGTCCATGTCGTAGATCGCGAGGTCGCTCATGCGCGGCCCGCGAGGATCGCTTCGACCAGCGCATGGTCGTCGGGCTTGTCGACGTCCACCGCCGCCAGCGGGTCGCTCAGCACGATCGCGCGAGCGGTTAGTCCGAGCTTGCGTCCCGTCGCCGCGACGCTCTGATCGAGCGTGCGGACGCGCAGCAGGGCACCCAGCAACAGCGCGGGGCCGAGCGCGGAGAGGACGCGCCAGCCCTTCTTGCGGTCCTGCTCCACCGCCCGCCATTGCTCGATCGCCGCGAGCGTCTTGATCGATCCGAGCGCGAACAGGTTGGCGCCGGAATATGCGCCGCCGCGAAAGGCGAGCCAGGTCCGCTGGGTCTGCGGAAGGCGCGCGAGCAGCGGTCTCCGCTCGACGACTCCGATCGCGAGGTCGGCGCCTTGCGCCGCGGCCGTGAACTCCGCGATCATCTGCGCATCGAGCAGTGCGTGGTCGGCGGTCGTGACGATTAGCGGGAAAGCGGTGCTTCGATCGAGCACGATCCGTTCGATCGTCTCCGCGATGCTTCCCGCGGACTTGCGAAATTCGATGCGGGCATCTTCGGGCAGGACTGCCGCAATCCGATCCGGCGACTGGCTCACCACCAGGATCTTCCCGACGCCGCCGCTCTGCAGCAGCGCGCGCACCGGCCGCCGAACCATCGGCTCGCCGCCGACCGGGATCAGCGGCTTGAGGGCGGTCCCGAATTGCTCCGCGAAGGTGTCGCGCCCGGGCCTCGAACCGGCCAGCACGACCGCAGTCCAGCTCATGCTTCGAGCCAGGAGACCAGCTTCTTGCCGCGCGCCGTGAGCTCGCGCGCCTGCGCCAGCCGGACCGCGTGGAAGATCAGGCTCGCCAGAGTCCACCAGGCGACCAGTTCGAGCCCGATGTCGGCCCGCGCGAACAACAGCGAACCGACGAGGATCACCATGTTCGGGTTGCGCCGCGCGGTGATCAGCCGGAATTGGCTGTCGACCGGCCGCCACACGTGGATCTCCATCTTCAGCCGCTTGATGAAGATGCCCTCAATGATCCGCTGCGCGACATAGCCGCCGACGATCGTCCAAAGCACCATCGTCGCAACTACCGGCTCGAGCGGGCGCCCGTAGGCCGCCAGCCCATGCTCCCAAGCCCAGTACCAGAAGGGCGGATGGACGAGGTCGATGCCGTGGTCGAACACCTCGCCCCATTTCGACGAGGCGCCGGTCACCCGCGCGAGTTTGCCATCGACCGTGTCGAGCACCATGAAGATGAAGCCCGACAGTACGCCGAGCCAAAATTCGCCGCGCCAGAAGAGGATGAAGGCGAGCACGCACAGCGCCGCGCCGACGAAGGTCACCGCATTCGGCGCGATCCCCGCCTGCGCCGCCCAGCGGGTGAGGTAGAAAGCCGGCTTGCGCCAAAGGTAGAGCGTCAGCGCGTCGGTCACGCCCTTGTAGGCGGCGTCGTAGGCGGCGCGCTCGACCGGTTCCGGGTCTTCTGCGTCCAGCCAGATCACGAACGGTCGCTCGCGCTTCCTGAGCTCGGCATAGCTGAGCTCGGCCGTCTCCGCCGGCAGCGCTTCGTACCCCTCGACAAGCTGGCGATCTTCGAGCCCGGCCGCCGCCGCCGCGAGGTTCCCGTTGACCGGCACGTGAATCATCACCGGCTCGTCGCCGAGGGTCAGCGCCGTGCCGGGTCGGGTGCGCATCGCCTTCAGCCAGGCCGGGTCCCAGGCGTAGCGCATGCTCGCGAGCAGCATCGCGCGGCCGGGCTCCGGCTGCTCCGCACAATCGAAGCCCGCGTTCGTGGCCAGCCGGCACGCCCGCTCGCGCGCGCTCATCCCGAACGGCCGCGCGTCGTTGGTGCCGACGGGCACGAACAAAAGGGCCGGGTCGCTCGCCATCCGCGCGGGCATAAAGTGCCGTTCGGCCGCAGGAAAGGGGCGCGGTTATCCGGCGACTTGCCGTGCCAGCGTTAATCGCGCATCACTTGCGCGGGATGGCCGATCTCGATGGGCAGGAGGGGGAAGACCCGAACGGCTCGGTGTACCGGGTCGCCGGTGCGCTGACGATCACGCGCGCGGCGACCACGCAGCGCGAGATCGACGCTCTTCCCGACCCGGTCACGATCGACCTGTCCGACATCAATCGCATGGACACGGTCGGCGCGTGGATCATCTACCGCACCGTGCGCGACCGCGGAGCCAAGGTGATCGGCGCCAGCCGCGACGAAGTCAGCCTGCTTGAGCAGGTCGGCGAGTTCGACAAGCCCGCCCGGGTGACTCCCGAGGAGCCTGGGAGCGCAATCCGCGTCCTCAAGGAGATCGGCGAGTGGGTCGCCGAAACCGGCGCCACGCTGGTGGGCCTGCTCGGATTCTTCGGTGCGACCCTGATCGGGTTCGCCAACGTCATCCGGCGACCGAAGCGGTTCCGCGTTAACGCCGTGATCCAGCGCTTCGACGTGGTCGGCGTGCGCGCTCTCGGGATCATCGGGCTGATGAGCTTCCTCATCGGTATCGTCATCGCCCAGCAGGGGTCGGTCCAGCTCGCCCAGTTCGGCGCCCAGATCTACACGATCAACCTGATCGGCCGCATCACCGTGCGTGAGCTCGGGACGTTGATGACCGCGATCATGGTCGCGGGCCGCTCGGGCTCGGCCTTCGCTGCGCAGCTCGGCACGATGAAGATCACTGAGGAAATCGACGCGATGCGCACCATCGGCGTTTCGCCGATCGAAGCGTTGGTCGTGCCGCGGATCATCTCGGCGGTGGTGATGATGCCGCTGCTTTCCTTCTGGGCGATGCTGATGGCGCTAATCGGCGGCGGCGTTTTCGTCTGGTTCTCGCTCGAGATCCCGCCAATCACCTATATCCAGCGGCTTCAGGAAGTCACACCGATCACCGATTTGTGGGTCGGGCTGATCAAGGCGCCGGTGTTCGGCTTCATCATCGCGCTCGCCGGCTGCTTCCAGGGAATGCTGGTCGAGGGCAACAGCGAAGAGGTCGGGACCCGCACGACCACCGCCGTTGTCCAGTCGATCTTCATGGTCATCGTCCTCGACTCGGTTTTCGCGGTTTTCTTCTCGAACATCGGGTGGATATGACCGACGTCCCGAAGAAGCTCGATCCGACGACGGTCCCCGACGGATGTCAGCCGATCATCGAGGTGCGCGGGCTGCGTAACAGCTTCGGCGAGCAGGTCATCCACCAGGACCTGGACCTCACCGTTTGCCGCGGGGAAATCCTCGGCGTGGTCGGCGGCTCGGGCACCGGCAAGTCGGTTCTGCTGCGCTCGATCATCGGCCTGCAGACTCCCGATGAAGGCAATATCGAGGTGCTCGGCGAGAACATGATCGGCCGCGACGAGGACGAGGCCAAGAACATCCGCCGCCGTTGGGGAATCCTGTTCCAGAACGGCGCCTTGTTTTCGACCCTGACCGTCGCCGAAAATGTTGAGGTGCCGATCCGCGAATATTTTCCGTACCTCAAGCCCCCGCTTCTCGACGAGATCGCCTCGTACAAGATCGCGATGGGCGGCCTGCCGGCCAACGCGGGGCCCAAATTCCCGTCCGAGCTTTCGGGCGGGATGGTCAAGCGCGCCGGCCTCGCCCGAGCGCTCGCCCTCGACCCCGAGCTGCTGTTCCTCGACGAGCCCACGGCGGGTCTTGATCCGATTGCAGCGGCGGCGTTCGACGAGCTGATCCGCTCGCTCCAGAAGCGGCTCGACCTCACCGTATTCTTGATCACCCACGACCTCGATACGCTTCACTCGATCTGCGACCGCATCGCGGTGCTTGCCGACAAGAAGGTCGTTGCGGTCGGAACGATCCCGGAACTATTGGCTCTGGACCATCCTTGGATACAAGAATATTTCAACGGGCCGCGGGGGCGTGCCGCTGCGGATAGCTACGAGCACGAGGTCACCGCCTGATGGAAACCAGATCGAACTATGTGATGGTCGGCGCCGTGACCGTGGCGCTGCTCGTCGGCACGCTGCTGTTCATCGTTTGGCTCGCGGGTCTGTCGGGCAAGTCGACCAAGTGCTACGACATCTACTTCCCGGCGGTCGGCGGGATCGCCAAGGGGTCGAACGTCAGCTTCTCCGGCGTGCCGGTCGGTCAGGTCAGCAAGATCTCGCTTCTGCCCAACCGTCCCGAGTTCGTGTGGGTGCGGATCGAAGTCGACCAGCAGACGCCGGTGCTCCAGGGGACGACCGCCGAAATCCACAGCATCAGCCTCGCCGGCGCGAACGAAATTCAGCTCAACGGGGCCGAACGCGGCCACCCGCCGATTACCCAGGTCGGACCGCAAGGCTGCCCCGTGGTGCCGGCGAGCGCGAGCGGGCTCAGCGCCCTGCTCAACAGCGCACCCGAGCTGCTCGCGCGCATCCAGCGCCTGACCGAGCGCCTGACCGAGCTGCTCAGCGACAAGAACCAGAACGCGATCGCCGACATCCTCGAGAATATCGACGCGACTACCGCGGTGCTGCGTGAGCGCGCGCCCGAGATGGCGGACGCCATTGCCGACGTGCGGATCGCCGCGCGCAATGCCGGAATTGCCGCCAACAACATCGCGGCGCTGTCGGCCAACACCAACCGGCTGGTGACCGACCAAGGCAGGCCGGCCGTCGAGAATCTCAACAAGGCGATCGTCTCCGCCCGGCAGGCGGCCGACAACCTCAACGCGATGATCAGCGACGCCCGCCCGGGCGTCCAGAATTTCAGCAAATCGACCCTGCCCGAAGCGAACAGGCTGGTACGCGACCTTCGCGACTTGTCGCAGTCGCTCGAGCAGGTTTCGGACCGCATCAACCGGCAGGGCATCGGCGGCGCGCTGGGGCCGCAGAAGCTGCCCGACTACAAGCCTGGGAAACGCCAATGAACCTGCTGCCTCGTCTCGCTCCCCTTCTTGCCGCCGTCGCGCTCAGCGGCTGTTCGGTCAGCAGCCTGCTGGGCGGAGGCTCCAAGGTCCCGCCGACTCTCCAGACCCTCACGTCCGAAGCCCCCGATCCGGGCAACGTGGCGCGCAGCGCAGCTGCCGGTCAGGCGGTGACGGTCCTGACGCCGCTGATCTCGAACGAGCTGAACACGGTGCGCGTGCCGGTTCACCTCTCGCCGACCGACGTCCAGTATGTGACCGACCTGCAGTGGGTCGACACGCCCGACAGGCTGTTCCAGCACCTCGTCGAGGAGACCATCCGGCGGGCGACCGATCGGGTCGTTCTCGATCCCAATCAGAGCGGGCTCGATCCCGGTGTGACGCTGCACGGCGAGCTCGACCGCTTCGGCTACGACGCGCAGACCGGCCAGGTCGTGGTTGCCTATAACGGCTCGCTGGCGAGCGCCGGCGGGGCGGAGGTCCAGACCCGCCGCTTCGTGGCGAACGCGCCGTCGGACGGCACCGCCGCCAGTGTCGGGCCGGCGCTGAACCACGCC
>NZ_WJSQ01000068.1 GCF_009720245.1 Sphingomonas segetis
AATGCCGCCCGCGGTCGCCGCGATCGCCCCTCGGCCCGCGATCGCCGCCTTCACGCGGTTCGCGCGGCGGCCTCGTGTCGGGCAGCT
Organism: Sphingomonas segetis; assembly: GCF_009720245.1. Classification (GTDB taxonomy): domain Bacteria; phylum Pseudomonadota; class Alphaproteobacteria; order Sphingomonadales; family Sphingomonadaceae; genus Sphingomicrobium; species Sphingomicrobium segetis. Next base: position 88 of record NZ_WJSQ01000068.1, read on the forward strand.
CTTCGCCGGTTTCCTGGTCGACGAGGCGCATCGACAGGCGGACCTTGCCGCGCTGGTCGACCTCGAGCAGCTTGACCTTGACCTCCTGGCCTTCGCTCAGCACGTCGCGGACGTTCTCGACGCGCTCGTTCTTGATCTCGCTGACGTGGACCAGCCCGTCCTTGCCCGGCATGAAGGTCACGAACGCGCCGAAATCGACGATGCTCGCCACCTTGCCGGTGTAGATGGTGCCGGGCTCGGGCTCAGCGACGATGCCGCGGATCCACTGGCGCGCGGCCTCGATCTGGGTGAGGTCGGACGAGCTGATCTTGATCACGCCGTCGTCGTCGATGTCGACCTTGGCGCCGGTCTCGGCGACGATCTCGCGGATCACCTTGCCGCCGGTGCCGATGACTTCGCGGATCTTGTCCTTGGGGATCTGCATCGTCTCGATGCGCGGTGCGTGGACGCTGAGCTCGCCGCGGACTTCGCCCAGGGCCTTGGCCATCTCACCCAGGATGTGGGCGCGGCCGTCCTTCGCCTGGGCGAGGGCGGTCTTCATGATCTCCTCGGTGATCCCGGCGACCTTGATGTCCATCTGCAGGCTGGTGATGCCCTGGTCGGTGCCGGCGACCTTGAAGTCCATGTCGCCGAGATGGTCCTCGTCGCCGAGGATGTCGCTGATCACGGCGAAATCCTTGCCCTCGAGGATCAGGCCCATGGCGATGCCCGCGACCGGACGCTTCAAGGGAACGCCGGCGTCCATCAGCGCGAGGCTTCCGCCGCACACCGTCGCCATCGAGCTCGAGCCGTTGGACTCGGTGATGTCGGAGAGGACGCGGATCGTATAGGGGAACTCCTCCGCGCCCGGCAGCATCGGATGGAGCGCGCGCCACGCGAGCTTGCCGTGGCCGGTCTCGCGCCGCGACGGGGCGCCGAAGCGGCCGACTTCGCCGACCGAGTAGGGCGGGAAGTTATAGTGGAGCATGAAGCGCGAGTAGGAGAGGCCCTCCAGCCCGTCGATCATCTGCTCCGACTCCTTGGTGCCGAGCGTGGTGCTGACGATCGCCTGGGTTTCGCCGCGGGTGAACAGCGCCGATCCGTGGGTGCGCGGAAGGAAGCCGACGCTGATCTCGATCGGGCGCACGGTCTTGGTGTCGCGGCCGTCGATCCGGCGGCCTTCCTTGAGGATCGCGCCGCGAACGACGTCGGCCTCGATCGACTTCACCAGCTTGGAGGCGACCATCTGCTCCTGCGGCTCGGCCTCGGCGAACGCTTCGGCGGCCTTGGCGCGGGCTTCGGCGAGCGCGGTCTGGCGCAGCTGCTTGTCGCCGAGCTTGTACGCGGCCTCGACGTCCTTGCCGATGAGGGACTTGAGCTTGGCCTTGATGGCGGCCTTGTCGGCGGTCTGCGACAGCTCCCACGGTTCCTTGGCGGCCTGCTCGGCGAGCTTGATGATCGCCTCGATCACCTTCTGGCTCTCGCGATGGGCGAACATGACGGCGCCGAGCATCTGCTCTTCGGACAGCTCCTTGGCTTCGGATTCGACCATCATCACCGCGTCGCGGGTGCCGGCGACGACGAGGTCGAGCTCGCCTTCCGCGACCGCGGACTGATGCGGGTTGAGGATATATTCGCCGTCCTTGAAGCCGACCCGCGCGGCGCCGATCGGGCCCATGAACGGCACGCCGCTAAGCGTCAGCGCAGCCGAGGCTGCGACCATCGCGAGGATGTCGGGCTCGTTCTCGCCGTCGTAGCTGAGCACCTGCGCGATCACGAGGATCTCGTTGTAGAACCCTTCCGGGAACAGCGGGCGGATCGGGCGGTCGATGAGGCGGCTGGTCAGCGTTTCCTTTTCGGTCGCGCCGCGCTCCCGCTTGAAGAAGCCGCCGGGGATTCGGCCCGCTGCGGAGAATTTTTCCTGGTAGTGGACGGTCAGCGGGAAGAAGTCCTGCCCGGGCTTGACCGACTTGGCGGCGGTGACTGCGCACAACACCACGGTTTCGCCGAGCGTCGCGACTACCGCGCCATCGGCCTGGCGGGCAACGCGCCCGGTTTCGAGCTTCAGCGTCTTGCCGCCCCACTCGATCTCAACTTGTTTCATGTTGTCGAACATTTTCATTCCTTCACACCCACGGCCGAATGCCTGTGGGGGCAGCTATTGGCAGACGATCCGGTCTGCGAGCGGTTCGGGACCTTCAGCCCCTAAGGCCGGGCCGCCGAATCGCGGCTGGGCCCCGATGCACGAAGGGCGCCGCGCGGGCGCCCTTGGAGCTATTTGCGAAGACCGAGCTTGCCGATCAGGTCGGTATAGCGCTCCTCGTCGTTGCGCCGGAGATAATCCAGCAGCGAGCGGCGCTGGTTGACCAGCATTAAAAGGCCGCGGCGCGAATGGTTGTCCTTTGCGTGGCTCTTGAAGTGCTGGGTGAGGTTGTTGATGCGTTCGGTGAGGATCGCGACCTGCACTTCGGGCGAACCCGTGTCGCCCTTGCCGCGCCCATGATCCTTGATGAGCGCCTGCTTGCGCTCCGCTGTAATCGACATCGGGTCACTCCTGTCTCTTAAAGGTTGAACCCCCGGACGACCCTCAGGCCATCGGCCGACGCTTCCACCAGAGCGACCGGAGTTCCCTCCGATGCCGCCAGCTGAAGCCCCGGCTTTGCGGGGAACCCGGACAGGCGCTGCCCGTGACGGAGCAGACGGGCCTGATCGGGGGTGACGGGGAGGGCCGGGATGTCGTCCAGCGCCGCGGTCAGCGGCAATACCGTCCTCGTCAGTTGGCGCGCCTTAGCGGCTTCCTCCAGAATGTCCAGCGAAATGGCCTCGGAGAGCGAGAAGGGCCCCGCGCGAGTGCGCCTGAGATAAGACACGTGACCGACCGTTCCTAGCGCATGGGCGATGTCGCGGGCGAGCGAGCGGATGTAGGTCCCTTTGGAGACGATGGCGGAGAGAGTGACTTCCTCCACTCCTTCGTCATTCCCGCGAAAGCGGGAACCCAGTTGTCCTTCTTTGGCTGGGTCCCCGCTTTCGCCGGGATGACGAGATGAGAGCGAGTGAACCGTGATGACGCGAGGGTTGGGATCGACCTCCTCACCCGCTCTCGCCCGCGCGTAGGCAGCTTTGCCGCCGATCTTCACCGCCGAATAAGCGGGAGGAACCTGTCCGATCTCGCCAGTGAAGCGCGGGAGGGTCGCTTCAACCTGCTCCAGCGTCGGGCGCACGCCGCTCGTCGCTACGACCTCGCCTTCGCCATCGAGCGTGTCCGTCTCGGCGCCGAACGCAATCGTGAAATCGTACGCCTTGGTCGCGTCGAGCATCCGTCCGGCGAGCTTGGTCGCTTCGCCGAGCGCGATAGGGAGGACGCCGCTCGCGAGCGGATCCAGCGTGCCGCCGTGGCCGACCTTGGTCTTGGGCTCGCCCGCTTCGCGCAGGATGCGCTTGACCGCGCTTACCGCCGTCGTCGAGCCGAGCCCCACCGGCTTGTCGAGGATGATCCAGCCGTGGAACATCTCAGGCGCCGATGCCGAAGATCCCGAGAAACATGCGCGCGACGTGGCCGACGACCGGCGAAACCAGGCGACCGATCACGTCGGCCTTCGGCGAGATGGCGGGGAGAACGAGCAGCAAGACGACGAGCACGACCAGCGAATAGCGGCCGATCCTCCGGAATGAGGCTGCAAGCGGCGGCGGCAGGAGTCCCTCGACGACGTGGCCGCCGTCGAACGGCGGCACGGGCAGGAGATTGAACACGGCGAGGAAGATGTTGATCAGCACGAAATTGAAGGCATTCGCGGCAACGAACGCGGGAGCGCCGCTCCGCGCCCCGTCCGCGAACGCGATGGTCACCGCGAGCAGCGCGGTTCCGGCGAGCGCCAGAAGCAGGTTCATGCCGGGGCCCGCGAGCGCGACCAGTACCATGTCGCGGCGCGGATTACGGAGCCGCCCGTAGTTCACCGGCACCGGCTTCGCCCAGCCGAACACCGGCGCATGGCTGATCGCGAGCAGCATCGGCAGGATCACCGTTCCGAACGGGTCGATGTGGCGGACCGGATTGAGCGACAGCCGGCCCTTCGCCTCCGCGGTCGGGTCGCCGAGCTGGCGCGCGACGAGCCCGTGCGCGACCTCGTGGAAGACGATCGCGATCACCAGCGGCACCAGCCAAACCGCGATTTCGTAAATGATGTTGCTGCCCATCGAGTGAGGGGTGGGCGCGCCGACGCGCCGGCGTCAAGCTTGGTTGCGCGACAGCCGGAGGGTTAGCTGGCGCGCTTCGCCCTCGCGCAGGCGCTCGAAGAAATGCTTCCGGCACAGCGCGACGTAGCGGTCGTTGCCGCCGATCTCGGTCTGCGCTCCGCGCGCAACCGCATGGCCTTCGGCGTCGACGCGCAGGTTCATCGTCGCCTTGCGCCCGCATTCGCAGACGGCCTTCAGCTCGATCAGCGAGTCCGCGAGCGCGAGCAGCGCTGCCGATCCGGGGAACAGCTTGGCCTGGAAGTCGGTACGAAGCCCGTAGCAGAGCACGGGGATGTCGAGGCGATCGGCGACTTCGCACAGTTGGAGAACGTGGCGCTGGGTCAGGAATTGCGCCTCGTCGATGAGGATGCAGTCGAGCTTTCGCTTCCTGAGCTCATCGCCGACTGCGGCGAACAGGTCGATATCCTCGTCATAAGCGTGCGCTGGCGCGGAAAGAGCGACGCGCGAGCCGATCGTCCCCACGCCCGAACGGTCGTCGTGCGCGGCCGTCCACAGCATCGTCTCCATCCCGCGCTCGCGATAGTTGAAGTCGGCCTGGATCAGCGTGGTCGACTTCCCCGCGTTCATCGCCGCGTAATAGAAATAGAGCTTGGCCATGCGCCCTACTATTCGCCATTCGCGCGAAAGCGGAAGCCATCTTCTTCTTTTGCTGGATCGCTACTTTCGCCGGGATGACGAGCGACAGACTCACGACGGCCGTCACGTCATGGTTGCGCCCGCTGAAACCGAAAGCGGCCCAAAGCGCTATTCGCCCATGGCTGATCACTCCGAGCGCTGGTGGACCGTTCAGCACGGGTCTGGAGCAGTCATTGCGACCGCGATCCACAACGGTCACGACCTAAGGCCTGCTGTTGCGAACGCGATGGCCCTGGCCGAGTCCGATCGCTTTCGGGAAGAGGACCCGTTTACCGGGGAGGCGGTGCTGGACGTGCCCGCGCATGTCGTCGTTTATCGCTCCCGTTTCGAGTTCGACCTCAACCGGCTTCCGGAACAGGCGGTTTATGTAACATCCGACCAGTCGTGGGGGCTGAAAGTCTGGAAATACGAGCCGGAACAGGATCTCATCGCTTCCTCGCTTGCGATCCATTCCGATTATTATCGAATGCTCGCCCAGTTGCTCGACAGCGTGGCGAGCCGGCATGAGCGTTTCGCTCTCATCGACGTCCACAGCTACAATCACCGCCGCGACGGTCCGGACGGCGACCCTGCACCCCTCAATGAAGCTCCGGATATCAACATCGGCACCTTTTCGATGCCGCGCGAGCATTGGGCCTTTCTGGTCGACCCGCTGATCGAAGCGTTGCGCGATTTCGACTTCAACGGCCGCAAGCTCGACGTCCGCGAAAACGTGGCGTTCGAGGGTAAAGGCTACCAGACCCGCTTCGTCCACGAACGTTATCCGATGCGCGCCTGCGCGATCGCCTTCGAGTTCAAGAAGTTCTTCATGGACGAGTGGACCGGCGTTCCGAACGACGCGGAAATCGCGGCGATGCGCCTGCTCATTCGCTTCGTCGCGGATCGCTGCGAAGAGCTGCTGGCATGAGCGCGCGCCCGCATCTCGAAGCCGTACCCGCTTCGTCCGACCTTCACTTCGGCCCGCGCGGCGAGCTTCGGGAGACGTTCGCGGAGGGAGGCAGGGTCCACATCGATCGCTGGCTTCCTTTCCTCGTGCTGCACCGCGGCGGGAGCAACGACAGCATCGGCCGGCATATCGCTCTCAACAGCCCTGCTTATATCCTCTGGTCGCCTGAGGACGACGCCGAGGCGGGAAGCGCGCTCGACCCGATCGTCGCGCGTCTGCGCGAGCAGCTCGGCGCCGTGCTGGTAGTAGAAGTGATCGACTCGCCGGCCGAACAGAAGCCGGAGGACTCACCCGACCTTCCGACGCTGGACATCCGCATTGCCCATTCTCCGGACTCGGGAGCGAAGGCCGCCGCCGATGCGCTGGCCGCAGCCGTCGCGGACGTGAAGGTCGATTCGCATCCCGCAAGGACGGCAATCGAGCCGATCGATCCGCCGCTGATCGACATTGGCCATGCCGAGCGCCTGGTGCTGACCGTCCCGCAAATCCAGCGCGCCCCGGACGGGCGGACCTACCCTCAGCTTATGCACGAGCTGGTCGCCCAGCTCACCGACTGCATCCTGTGCGCCGCCGCAGCCTTCATTGGTGAGAGTTCGCTCGCGCCCCAGCCGCATTCTCGAAGCCTCGGCCGGAGCGCATTCATCGCCGCGGCGCTCAATGCCGACAAGAAGCTCGACGCGCTGGCCCGAAGCTACGATTTCCTCCTGTCGATCTCACCGATCAACACCGCTGAAGCTCGCGAACGCTTTTTCGAATCGGGTGAACAGCACGCCCCGACCTTTCGCTACCGACCGCTGACCGTCGATCCCGACGCGGTGAAGCGCGATCTCTACAATATCGATCTGTCGGTCGTCGAAGACCTGCTGCTCGAGCGGCTGCTATGCGAGAAGCGCCGCGAAATCGACATGCAGATGACGATGCTCGCGACGCGCAACACGGCGAGCTTCCGACCGGCTTCGATGCTCCTCTACGGCGGCGTGACGGATGGGCTGTTGAGCGACGCGCGTCTCGTGCTCGATAAAGTGAATCCGGCGAAGTCGACCGGCGAGACCCATGATGCGTCGGAGGTCGCGGCGGCGGCGAACGCGTTGATCGCGCTCTACCGATCGACGGACGACCGTTTCCAGGCCCGCGTGGAGGTCCGCGACGATGTCTCCGGCCTGCTGGTCTCCGGCGACCGGTTGATGATCTCCAGCGATTCCGCCATCGCCAAGAACCGCCTCGATCCCCTCCTGGCGCACGAAGTCAGCGTTCACCTGCTGACCTACTTCAACGGCGCCTCCCAGGGGCTGACGATCTTCCGCACCGGATTGGCGGGTTACGAAGGCATTCAGGAAGGCCTCGGAGTTTTCGCCGAGTGGGCGGTCGGCGGACTGACGCCGGGGAGGCTTCGGTTGCTGGCCGGGCGAGTAATCGCCGTCGACGCGGTGATCCACCGCGCCGACTTCATCGAGGTCTATCGACTGCTGCGCGATAATGGCTTCAGCAGGCACTCGGCTTTCGATATTACCGCGCGGGTGTTCCGCTCGGGCGGGCTTGCCAAAGACGCAATCTATCTGAAGGGTTTTCTGGCCGTCGTGGCGCGCGTTGCTGCCGGCGCCTCGCTCGATCCCTTCTGGTTGGGCAAGATCGCGCCGAGCCATGTCGATGCGGTCGACGAGCTGCTTCAGCGCAAACTTCTTCACCCGCCCGTGTTCATTCCCGAGTTCCTCGCGCGCGATGACTCGCAAAAGCGGATCGCCGCGTTGCGCTCGGGAGCGTGGCTCGACCGTCTTCTCGAACTGGAGTGACCGATTTGCTGATCGCCTTTTTCGTGAACGACATCGAGCGCGAGTATGAGAATTACACGACGACCACGCTGGCTCATGCGGCGTGCGGCCGCGGGCACAAGGTCTGCTACATTACCCCGTCCGATTTCGTGCTCAACCCGGATGACAGCCTGTCGGTCCACGGCCGCTTCATTCCCGAACGCAAATACAAGCGGCGGGGCGACTTCTTCAAAGTCCTCAAGAGCGACGAGGACTGCAAGATCCAGAAGCTCGACGCGAGCGACATCGACATCCTGATGCTCCGCAACGATCCCTCGATCGATTTCGACCGGCCATGGGCAATGGAAGCTGGGATCCTGTTCGGTCGGGAGGCGGCCAAACGGGGCGTCATCGTCGTCAACGACCCCGACAGCCTCGGAAGAGCGGTCAACAAACTGTACTTCCAGAGCTTCCCCGTGGACGTGCGTGCGGAGACCCTGATCACCAAGAACTCCGCCGACATCCGGGAGTTTGCGAAGGCCCACAAAGGCAACATCATTCTCAAGCCGCTGCAGGGCTCGGGCGGGGCGGGCGTGTTCAAGCTCGACCCCGAAAATCGATCGAACCTCAACCAGATGATCGAGGCGATCGGGCGCGACGGCTACGTCATCGCGCAGGCCTATGTCCCCGCCGCAAAGAAGGGCGACATCCGGCTGTTCGTGATGAACGGCGAGCCGCTGCAGATCGACGGCAAATATGCCGCGCTTCGCCGGGTCGCCGCCAAGGACGACATCCGCTCCAACATCCACGCGGGTGCGACTCGCGAGGCGGTGGAGATCGGCGAAACCGAGCTTCGGGTCGCGGAGCTGATCCGGCCGAAGCTGATCGCCGACGGCATGTTCCTCGTCGGGATCGACATCGTCGGGGAGAAGATCCTGGAAGTGAACGTCTTCTCGCCGGGCAATCTGGAGAGCTGCTCCGAGCTGGCGGGCGTCGACTTCACCGCTCCGATCCTCGATGCGCTCGAGCGCAAGGTGACGATCGCCAGGCAGTACGATGGCGCGTTCGACAACCGGCACCTGGCGATCATGTAAACGGCTGCAGGCGTTCCGTTTCCGTCATATCGACCTTACGCATCGTATTCGTCCTTGAGGATCGCGAACAGCACCGTGTCGCGGATGTGTCCGGTCCAGGTGATGCGGTCGGCGCGCATGACGCCTTCGCGTACGGCGCCGAGCTTCTTCATCGCCGCCTGGCTGCGGCCGTTGCGCGCATCGACGCGAAATTCGACCCGGCGGATGCCGCAATCGAACGCGCGACGGAGCATCATGTCCTTCGCACGGCGGTTGAAATCGGTGCCGCGGAATTTCGGGCGACAATAGGTGCCCCCGATCTCGAGGACCTGGTGCGCCTCGTCGATGCCGAGGAAGCTCGACATTCCGGCGATCTCGTCTCGCTCGAACAGGACGAAGGTACGGTTGCGCGGGTTAGAGACGTACCCGTCGATGCTCGCGCGGAAGCCGTCGGGACCAAAGTTGTTGGCGTAGATCTTCCAGATCTCGGGGTCCTCGGCGCAGGCGGCTTTCAGTCCCTCGAAATGCGCTTCGCGGAATAGCTCCGCGCCGCAGCCGTCGCCGGTCATGGGCCTGCTCAACATGTCGGCCAGGAGACTTGTCCTATGCGATATGCTGGGGCTGCAGCAGCGAGTCGATCGGCGCTGCCTCGAGGAAGCCCTCGTCGCCAACGGTTCGGGCGCGGTTGACGAAGGCGAGGATCGCCTCCGCCTGGCGCTCCGATGCCGGTCCGCCGCTCGCATCAATCGATGCCGCATACATTTGTCGCTGGGCCGGTTCGAACAGGGGCTGCAGGCCCGCCGCTTTGTCGAGCGCGCCGGGAAGGTCATCCACGCTCTCGATGACCTGTCCGAGGTTCCAGTGCGAATAGGCGGGGTCGGATCGCCAATCGATGCAATCGAGATTGAGGAAAATGCAGGGCCGCGGCGTACGGACGAACTCATAAACCTGGCTCGACACGTCGCCGATGTAGATGCCTGCCGTCTGGGTGTAGGTCATGTCGATCGATCGCACGCTGCCGCGATCGATGAGGACGTTGCGGGCGTCGGAACGGATGTTCCATCCGCCTCGCGTCTTGACGTGGGGGGCGACGACAAAGTTCCAGCCGGGAATCTGCTCCATTGCCTTGACGATGCTGCGGCCGTGCCGCGCCCAGGTGCCGACCTTCCTGTCGAAATGGGAATTGTAAAAGGCGATCGGGCGGCAATCGGAAAAAAGCGGCTCCGACGGCGTCCGGACCATCTCGAACTTGCCGTAGCCGACCACTCGGACATTTTCGTCGCTGGCGAGTCTCCGCTCGATCAGCCGCTGCCTGTCCTTGGTTCCGTTGACCAGCGTGAGGTCGAAGCCCGCATGTTTGCGGTTATAGCTTCCCTCGCGATCGCCGGCCCCGTGCTTCAAGTGGATCGTCTCCGATCGGAAGCCCGGCAAGCGCCGCAAGATCGAGCTCGTCGTCTCCGTCGTCACGATGGTTGGGTATCGCGATATGGCCCGCGCGTTCAGCAGCAGGACAGGGACTCGGGGCGGCGGCCTGAACAGTCCGGGCGACCGGATCGAAGGTGCCCACAAGCGCTTGATGTGCAAGCGTCGTTCCGAATCACAGGACTGGATGAAGTCGTGCCCGGCCTGGCTGGAGACCAGCACCGTCACCCTGATCCCCGGTTCCGCGGCGAGGCGGAGCGCGGCCGGCAGCCAATGCAGGAACTGGTGCGCCTGCGTTATCGCGAGAAATGCGATTTCTTTGATCATCCGTCCCCCCTGGAACGCTGGAAACAGCATTAGCGCGCTATTCGCCGCCCGTCATGTGCTGCACGCGCACTGGATCGATCAATCGCCGTCCAGATCCTGCGCGACCTTTTCGGAGCGCAGCAGCCGGTCGATGTGCGTGCCTTCGTCGAAGCTTTCGTCGGGCACGAACTTGAGCTTCGCGGCATATTTCATGCGCACCCGGCGCGCGGCCTCGCGCTGGAGGAAGGCGGTGTTCTGGCGGAGCGCCTTGAGGACGGCGTCCTCGTCCTGGCCGAGCAGAGGCTTCACGAACACGGTTGCGTGACGCAGGTCGGGCGACATGCGCACCTCGGTGACGCTGACGAGATGCGACTGGAGCGTTGCGTCGTGCACGTCGCCGCGCTGGAGCAGCTCGCTCAATACGTGCCGCATCTGCTCGCCGACGCGAAGCAGGCGAACCGAGCGGCCTTCGGGGGTTTCGGTGCGGCGCATCAACTCACTCGTCAGGAAGAATATCGTCCACACTCACGTTCAACACGTTGGCGAAAGCGCGCCAAATCGAGGGCTTTCCCTGCGCCTTGCCCGTTTCAATCTCTGAAACGGTGGACGACCTGACTTTGGCTTGGGTGGCAAGTTGATCCTGCGTAAGTCCACGATACTTGCGCCAGGCCCGCAATGCGTTCTCGCCGCCCATGATCGATTTGACCATTTCGAAAGGGATGAACTCCTCCTCACCGGACAATCGCCGTTGCTCGGCCCGTTCGGCCGCAGCTATGTCCATCCGGTCTTCGAGCTGTTCAACCAGCCGTTCAAATTCCTCGGCGGGAAGCATGGCGATCTTTTGACCGCCGATCTCCACAATTTGTACGGTCATTTCCGATCCTCGTATGCAGAGCCCCGTGGCTCGATTTCGTCGATAAATAAGGTGCCGTCCTCAATCCGGAACAAGACTCGCCAGTCCTGAATTCTCAGCCGAAATCCCGGTCGGCCGCGCAGCCGTTTGACATTGGGCCGCAATGCCTCCGGGTCGTGAGCTAGCTCCTCGATCTTTTGCACAATCAGAGCGCGTTTGTGTGCGCGTCGGAGCGCCCGGTTCGCAACTTTCGAAACGACTACGCGCACGCGATCGCATGTAAAGCAATCGACCCATTATCGCTAGAAAATTCCGATTTCCGGAAATTACAGCGTCCGAGCGCGCTCCTCGACTTCGAACACCTCGAGCATGTCGCCCGCCTTGATGTCGTTGGTGTCCGCCAGCATCACGCCGCATTCGAGTCCGGCGCGCACTTCGGCGACATCGTCCTTGAAGCGCCGCAGCGAGCTGATCGTCGTCTTTGAGACGATGACGTCTTCGCGCGTGAGGCGGGCGTTGAGGCCCTTTCGGATGACTCCCTCGGTGACGAGCAGGCCGGCGGCCTTGTCCTTCTTGCCCGCGGGGAAAACCTCGCGGACCTCGGCGCGGCCGACCACCGTCTCGATGATCTCGGGCCCGAGCTCGCCGGCCATCGCCGACTTCACCCAGTCGGTGAGGTGGTAGATGACGTCGTAATAGCGGAACTCGACCTTGTTGCGCTCGGCGACTTCGCGCGCCTTGGCGTTCGGACGGACGTTGAAGCCGATGATCGGCGCGCCGCTCGCGCTTGCGAGCGTCACGTCGCTCTCGGTGATCGCGCCGACTCCCGAATGCAGGATGCGCACCTTGACCTCGTCGGTCGACAGCCGGTTCAGCGCATGGACGATCGCCTCGATCGAGCCGTGCACGTCAGCCTTGATGACCAGCGGCACTTCCGCGGTCGTCGAGGCGTGGTTGGCGAACATGTTCTCGAGGCTGACCGGTGCCGAGGTGGTCCGCTTCTTGTCCAGCACGCCCTGCCTGTAGGAAGCGACCTCGCGCGCGCGCGCCTCGTTTTCGACGACCGTGAACGCGTCGCCGGCAGCTGGCACGGCCGACAGGCCGAGCACCTCGACCGGGACCGAAGGCCCGGCTTCCTTCACCTGGCGGCCCTTGTCGTCGATCATCGCGCGGACCTTGCCGCTAGATGCGCCCGCGACGAACACGTCGCCGACGCGCAGCGTGCCGCGCTGGACGAGCACCGTCGCGAGCGGGCCGCGCCCCTTGTCGAGCTTGGCTTCGACCACGGTGCCTTCCGCAGGCCGATCGGGGTTGGCCTTGATCTCGAGGATCTCCGACTGAAGCTGGATCGCTTCGAGCAGCTTGTCGAGATTGGTCTTCTTCGTCGCCGAGACTTCGACGTCCTGGACGTCGCCGCCCATATCCTCGACGATCACCTCGTGCTGCAGCAGCTCCTCGCGGACCTTCTGCGGCTTGGCCTCCGGCTTGTCGATCTTGTTGATGGCGACGATCATCGGCACGCCCGCTGCCCGGGTGTGGTTGATCGCTTCGATCGTCTGCGGGCGCAGGCCGTCGTCCGCCGCGACCACCAGGATCACGATGTCCGTGACGTTGGCGCCGCGCGCCCGCATTTCGGAGAAAGCTTCGTGGCCCGGCGTGTCGAGGAAGGTAATCTTCGACTTGTCGGGCAGGGTCACCTGGTAGGCGCCGATGTGCTGGGTGATTCCACCGGCTTCACCGGACACGACGTCCGCGCCGCGGATCGCGTCGAGCAGCGAGGTCTTGCCGTGGTCGACGTGGCCCATGATCGTGACCACCGCAGGACGCGACTTCAGCGTCTCGGGCGCATCGACGTCGGCTGAGGTGTCGATGTCGATGTCGCTCTCGCTGACGCGCTTGATGTTGTGCCCGAACTCGGTGACGAGCAGCTCGGCGGTGTCCTGGTCGATGGTCTGGGTGAGAGTCACCGGCATCCCCATCTTGAACAGCGCTTTCACCAGGTCGGCGCCGCGCTCGGCCATGCGGTTGGCGAGGTCCTGCACGGTGATTGCCTCGGGAACGATCACGTCGCGGACCTGCTTGGCCGACGGGCCAGCCTCCATGTGGTGGCGCTTTTCCTTTTCGCGGGCGCGGCGCAGCGCGGCGAGCGAGCGGGCGCGGCTGTCGTCCTCGTCGGAAAGCGCACGGGTGACGGTGAGCTTGCCGCGGTGGCGCTGTTCGTCGCCGCGACCACGGCTG
>NZ_WJSQ01000069.1 GCF_009720245.1 Sphingomonas segetis
CGGCGGCGCGATCCAGACGCTCGAGCGGCTGATCGAGCTCGCCCGCGCCGACGAGCTGTCGCAATATGTGGTGCCGCGCGAGCTGATCGCGCTGCGCCGCCGCGGCGCCGAGGACCGGCCGGTGATCGGCATGTTCCTGGGCGGCGCCGGGCTCGCCGAGACGATGCTCTACTGCCGCGACAAAATCTATCCGCTGGGGCTGCCCAACAGCATCAGCCACGCCCTCACCTTTGTCGCTTATGTCGCGCAGCTGCTGCTCAAGCTGAAGGCCAGCTTCCTGCCGTCGCTGTCGACCACGACCGATCTGGTGATGCCGCGGCGCGACCGCATCTCGGGACGCTTCGCCTTCCTCGCCGTGACCACGCTCAACAAGATGCTGCTGTCGAATACCATTGGCGGCGAAGGCCGCGGCCCGCTCAAGGTGCTGGCGATCGAGGAGCGCGCGGGTTCGGTCCTTCGCGTGCTCGCGGCGGGGCTGACCGGGGGGTACAAGGGCAGGAAGATGCGCGGCGTCCATTTCGAGGAAGTCGACGAAGTGACGATCGAGGGCGAGAGCTCGCACCTGATCCTCGACGGCGAGACCTTCCGCACCGAGCGCGGCAACCCGATCAACCTTCAGCCGGCGCACCCGCTGTCGTTCGTCAAGCTGGCGGCGTAGCGCTCGAGCGCAACGAAGCTTCAAGACAATGATTTCACACGAAGGATTTGCGCGCTTTGCGCGCGTGATAGAACCGATACCGTGAGCGAACTTCGCAAGCTGGTAGCCGAGGAATTGAGCGGCCCCGTCGACCCGCGGGTGCGGGCGGTGGCGGCGGCGATCGCGGCGAGGCACGAGGCGGCGAGCCGGGCGGTGCTGTTCTACGGCTCCTGCCTCCGCCAGAAGCAGCTCGATGGGCTGATGCTCGATTTCTACCTGATCGTGTCCGACTACCGCGCCGCTTATGCGAAGCGCTGGCTGGCTGGAGCGAACCGGCTGATCCCGCCCAACGTCTTCCATTTCGAGCATGACGGGTTGGTCTCCAAATATGCGGTGCTAAGCGAGGCCGACTTCGCCCACGAGTGCGGTCCGGAGGCATGGACCGTGTCGACCGCGGCGCGGTTCGCACAGCCTTCGCGGCTGGTTTGGAGCGCAAACGAGGCAGCAGCGGCACGGGCGATCGAAACCGTCAGCCGCGCGGCGCCCACCCTGCTCGGCTGGACCCTGCCGCTGGTCGACCGGCGCGACGTACCGGCGTTGTGGAAGCGCGCTTTCGCACAGACCTTCGCGGCCGAGCTGCGGGCGGAGCGGGCGGGCCGGTCAGCGGCGATCGTCGAGGCCGACCCGGAACGGTACGAGCGCTTCGGGGCGGCGGTGCTGGAGGCGACGGCCGGGCCTTCGCGCCGGCGGGTGCAGGCACTGCGCTGGTGGAAGCGCAAGCAGCGGCGCGGGAAGCTCTACTCGGTCGCGCGCCTCGCCAAGGCGAGCCTGACCTTCGCCGGCGGCGCCGATTATATCGCGTGGAAGATCAACCGGCATGCAGGCACGGACATCCGGCTCAAGCCGTGGCAGCAGCGGCATCCGCTGCTCGCGGCGATCAGCCTTTTGCCGCGGCTGCTGAAGTCCGGGGCGGTTCGCTAGCGGTTCGCGCGAGCGCGGAGGCGACGGCGCTGGCGAGGGCGCCGACGGTGAAGGGCTTGCGCAAAAGCTCGTTGCGACGAAGGTCGTCGCTCTCGCCCTCGCCGACATAGCCGGTGACGAACAGCACCGCGAAGTCGCGCGGGCTCGTCTCCTTGAGGTGGCGGATCAGCTCGGGGCCGGTCATCTCGGGCATGATCACGTCGCTGATGACGAGGTCGAACTCCTGTGCACGGAACCGCTCGATCGCTTCGGCGCCGCTGCCGCAGGCGACGGGCGCGTAATCGAGGTCTTCGAGCGCGTCGACGGTCGCGGTCCGCACCCGGGGGTCATCCTCGACTAGCAAGATGCGCGCGCCGGCGACATGAACGTCGGCATCTTCGCGGCGCTGCGCGGCCGGGTGCATGCGGACTTCCGCAGCTTGCTCGGTACGCGGCAGATAGATGGACACGGTGGTCCCCCGGCCGACCTGGCTTTCGATCCCGACCTCGCCGCCCGACTGGTGAGCGAAGCCGAAAATCTGGCTGAGGCCGAGGCCGGTGCCCTTGCCCACCGGCTTGGTGGTGAAGAAGGGCTCGAAGGCGCGGTCGAGCACCTCCGGCGACATGCCGCAGCCGGTATCGGTGACGCTGACCTTCACATAGTCGCCGGGACGGATGTCGCCGACCTCGTTCGCGGCGAGATGCACGTTCTCCGTCGAGATGCGCATCAGCCCCTCGCCTTCCATCGCGTCGCGCGCGTTGACGGCGAGATTGACGATCGCATTCTCGAGCTGGTGCGGGTCGACGTAGATCGCCCAGGCGTCGGGCTCGAGGTCGACCTCGATGCGAATGCGCTCGCCGAGCGTGCGGTCGAGGAGGTCGGACATGCCGCCGATCAGCCCGGTCGAATCGACCCGCTCGGGCAGCAGCGGCTCCGACCTCGCGAAGGACAGCAGGCGGCGCGTGAGGGCGGCGGCGCGGGTCGCGCCTTCCATCGCATTGTTGAGGTGGATCATGATCTCGCGGCGGGGGCCGTTGAGGCGCCGGAGCGCAAGGTCGATGCCGCCGACGACCACCGCGAGCATGTTGTTGAAATCGTGCGCAATGCCGCCGGTGAGCTGGCCGACCGCCTCCATTTTCTGCACCTGGCGCAGCTGCGCCTCGGCGGCCTCGCGCTCTTGCGCCTCGGCCCTGAGCGCCTGGTTGGCCTCCCACAGCTCCTGCGTTCGGTCGCGGACCGCGAGCTCGAGCGCCTCGGCGCGCTCCGATTCGGATTCCGCGTGCTTGCGGGCGAGCCGGTTCTGGCGCAGCGACTGGAAGGCGATCACGCCGAGGACGATCGCGCCGAGGCCGACGAGAATGCCGAACCAGCTGAGATAATTGGTGAACTGGTCCGCCTGGTTGGAGAAGAACTCGCTCTGCTGGATGCGGTTGCGCATCGAAGAGCGCTCGGCGCGGATGATCTCGTCCAGCTTGTTATCGAGCCGGTGTCCGATGCTGGGGTTTTCCCTGGTCTCGATCGCGGCGGCGTAAAAATAGCGGATTCCGGCATCGCCCTGCTTTGCCGCGGCGGCACGAGCCGCCAGCGCCAGCTGCTCTCCGCGCATCCTGTAGAGCTGTTGAGCCTCAGCGACGCGGCGCAATTGCTCGGGGCTGCCGCGGAGGAGATCGCCGAGCTGGTTGATCTGGTATCCCGCCAGCTGCCAGTTACTGACGTAAATGTTGCCGCTCGTGTCCTTGTCCTCGTCGAGCACGAAGCGCGCCAGCGCGGCTTCGGCCTGGGCGAGGCTCGCGCTGGCGTTTCGGACGACGAGCGCGACCTCATAGGAGTGGCGCTCCGCATCGAGCGCCTTTTCGCGCGCGTCGTTCGCGAATTTCACGAGGACGACCATGGCGACGAGGATCAAGGCCGCGGCGAGGCCCGCGGCCGCAGCGCCCCCTCTTCGCCAGTCGAAGCGGACCTCGTCCTCTTCCCCGTCCCCTATCATGCGGCCAATCTAGTCGCGTTAACCATTGGGGGAAAGTGAAAGGTTCCTGCCCAAATCCTCAGCTTATACAGCCGGTTGCACGTCCTGCCGCAGCGAACATGCCGAGGATGTCCCCGACCTGGCTTTCGCTGTGGAGCGCGCACAGCGAGCAGCGCAGCAATGTCATCCCCGCCGGCGTCGCCGGCGGCCTGGCGAGGTTCACGTAGAGGCCCTCGTCGAGCAGCGCCTCCCACATCGCCGCGCCCGTCTCGAGATCCGGCATGATGACCGCGATAATCGCCGATTGCGGATCGTCGGTGCCGAGCGTGAAGCCGAGCTGGCGCAAGCCGGCGTGGAGGCGCTTCGAATTCTCCCACAAATGCTCGCGCTTGGCGGCGCTGTCCATCAGCTTGCGGATCGAGGTCGCGGCGGTGGCGACGACGGAGGGCGGCAGCGAGGCGGTGAAGACATAGGGGCGGCAGACCAGCCGCAGGATCTCGAACTTCGGGTGATTCGAGACGCAGAAGCCGCCGACGGTGCCGACCGACTTGGAGAAGGTGCCGACGATGAAGTCGACGTCGTCGATCACTCCCTGCGCCTCGGAGACTCCGCGGCCGTGATCGCCGATGAAGCCCATCGAATGGGCCTCGTCGACCAGCACCATCGCGCCGGCCGCCTTCGAGACCGCGACCATCTCCTTGAGCGGGGCGACGTCGCCGAGCATCGAATAGACGCCTTCGAGGACGACGAGCTTGCCGGTTTCGGCCGGGAGCCGCCTCAGCCGCTTGTCCAGCGCTTCGACATCGTTGTGGCGAAACGGCACGATCTGCGCATTGCCGAGCGCGCACCCGTCGTAGATCGAGGCGTGGCTGTCGATGTCGAGGACGATGTAATCGTCCTTGCCGGCGATCGTCGAGATCACGCCGAGGTTCGCCTGGTAGCCGGTCGAAAAGACCATCGCGTGATCCATCGCATAGAAGTCCATCAGCGCCTGCTCGACCGCCTTGTGGCCGGCATAGGTGCCGTTGAGGACGCGGCTTCCGGTGGTGCCCGAGCCAAAGTCCTCGAGCGCCTTCTTGCCCGCGGCGATGACGTCCGGATCGAACGTCATCCCCATGTAATTGTAAGTGCCGAGGAGGATCGTGCGCTTGCCGTTGCAGATTGCGACGGTTGGGCTTTCGACCTCCTCCATCACGAGGTTGAAGGGGTCGGTGAGGCCGCTCTCGAGGAGGGTCTCGCGCTGCTCGATCAGCGGGTCGAACTTGGAAAACAGGTCGGTCATCCCACCCGCTCGTCATTCTGGCGGAACCGGGAACCGAGTTGTTCTCCGTTGAGCTGGGTTTCCGCTTTCGCGGGGATGACGAGATGGGGATTGTCCATCACGCCTTGAGCCGCACCAGCGCGTCGACGAGCTGGCCCACGGTCTCGATCTCGGCCTGCATGTTCATGGTGATGATGACGTCGAACTCGTCTTCGACGGTGGCGACAAAGTCGAGGACGGTGAGACTGTCCCATTCGAGGTCCTGCGCGAAGCGCGTCGCCTCGGTGATCGCGGCGTCCTTCTTGTTGAACGGCTCGATGAGCTGGACGGTCGTGGCGTAAATCTGCTGGCGGTCGGGCATGGCGGGCTCGCGTTAGTGGTCAGCCGCCGCCTTCGCAACGCAATCCGGCGCGATTAGGGCGCTTTGCGGCGGCCGTGAGGGCGCGGACGGCGATCAGCCGCGCTGAGTGTGCAGATTCATCATTTCCGGCGTCGGGCCCATGTTCGCATTCATGTGAGACATGATCCAGATCGTGCCGATCATCACCAGGAACACGATCAGCACGCCGAAGGCGAGCGCAAGTATGTTGTTGGTATTGTCGGGTCCGCTGGTGATGTGGAGGAAGAAGACGAGGTGGACGCCCATCTGGGCGATCGCGAGCACTACCAGGCCGGTGGCGACTCCGGGCCCCCACAGCACCGAGGTCGAAGCGACCCAGAACGACACCGCCGTAAGCAGGAGGGCGAGCCCGAGGCCGATGACGTAGCTCAGGGATTCGCTCAGCAGGCTGTCGTGCGGCTCGCCGGGAGCGACGCTCATTTGTTCGGCTTCGGGTTCGGTCATGGCAAGGTCCCGATCAGATAGACGATGGTGAAGATGGCCACCCAGATGATGTCGAGCGCGTGCCAGAAGACGCTGAGGCAAAGCAGGCGCCGCATGATGTGTGGCTGGAAACCCTTGGCCCAGACCTGGGCCATCATGGTGCCGATCCACAGGAGCCCCGCCGTTACGTGCGCTCCGTGGCAACCGACCAACGTAAAGAAGGAGGATAGAAAGGCGCTTCGCTGCGGGCCCGCGCCCTCGCCGATCATGATCGCGAATTCGTACAGCTCGATGGACAGGAAGACGGCGCCGAGCAGCCCGGTCACGAGAAGCCATGCCTGGGCCCAGACCATGTTGGAACGCCGGGCCGCGATGATCGCGAGGCCGCAGGTAAAGCTCGACACCAGCAGCGCGATCGTTTCGATCGCCACCAGGTTGCGGTCGAACAGCTGGTTCGTCGTCGGGCCGCCGTCGGTCGCGAGGACCAGCGTCGCATAGGTCGCGAACAGCGCCGAGAAGAGCACCATGTCCGAAAGAACGAACAGCCAGAAGCCGTAAGGGACGACGATGCTCTTCGATTCCGGGCCGCGGTGGCCGAGGCCGGTGTCTTCGGAGCCGCCGTGGGTGAGCCCGATGGTCGCAGCTTCGTTCGTCATGTCGACTGGCTCAGTTCGTGGAGATGTTCCATGCGGATGCGCCGCCGCTCGCGGGCGTTCTTCCTCACCTCGCCGACGGGGATGAGATGCTCATGCTCGTCGCGCCACGCGTACCAGACCAGGACGGCGAACGCGCCGATCAGACCGAGGATCGCGAGCCACCAGATGTGCCAGATAACGGCAAAGCCGCACAATGAGGTGAAGAAGGCGCATATCACCCCGGTCGGAGTATCGACCGGCATTTCGATCGGCTGGTAGTCGGGCTCCTCGATCAGCGCGACCTGCTTGATCGCGGTCTGCTTGCGCGTCCAATAGGCTTCCTCGCCATGGACGTCGGGGAGCACCGCGAAATTGTAATGCGGCGGCGGCGACAGGGTCAGCCATTCGAGCGTCCGGCCGTCCCACGGGTCGCCGGTCACATCGCGCCGCTGGTCGCGGGTCCTGATCGAGTAAAGCAGCTGCACGACGGTCAGCACGATGCCGACGCCGATAATGACGGCGCCGAGCAGCGCGACGTGCAGCCACGGCGCCCAGCTTGGATCGGAAATATGCTGCAAGCGCCGCGTGCCGCCCCAGAAGCCGAGCACGTAGAGCGGCATGAAGGCGAGATGGAAGCCGATGAACCAGCACCAGAAGACGGCCTTGCCCAGCCGTTCGTCGAGCGTGAAGCCGAATGCCTTGGGAAACCAGTAGGTGTAGCCGGCCATAATCGCGAAGACGACGCCGCCGATGATCACCTGGTGGAAATGGGCGATCAGGAAGAGGGTGTTGTGGACAACGAAATCGACCGGCGGGATCGCGAGCAGGACACCGGTCAGCCCGCCGATGACGAACGTGAGCATGAATCCGATCAGATAATGCATGGGTACGCTGAAGCGGACCCGGCCGCCGTACATGGTGAACAACCAGTTGAAGATTTTCACTCCAGTCGGGATCGCGATGATCATGCTGGCGATTCCGAAGACGGCGTTGACGTCCGCGCCGGCGCCCATCGTGAAGAAGTGGTGGAGCCACACGCAGAAGGAGATGATGCAGATCGCGAGCGTCGCGAAGACCATCGAGCGGTAGCCGAACAGGGGCTTTCCGGAGAAGGTCGCGGCAACCTCGGAGTAGATGCCGAATGCGGGCAGGATGAGGATGTAGACTTCCGGATGCCCCCAGACCCAGATCAGGTTCATGTAGAGCATCGAATTGCCGCCGCCGTCGTTCGTGAAGAAGTGAAATCCGAGGTAGCGGTCGAGCATCAGCAGGCCCAAGGTGACCGTGAGCACGGGGAAGGCGGCGAGGATCAGCAGGTTGGAAGCCAGCGACGTCCAGCAGAACACAGGCATGCGCATGTAGCTCATCCCCGGCGCGCGGATTTTCAGGATCGTCGTGACGAAATTGACCGCCGTGAGGATCGTCCCAACACCGGATATCTGCAACGCCACGAGGTAGTAATCGACCCCGACGCCGGGCGAGAAACGGAGCTCGCTCAACGGCGGGTAAGCGAGCCAGCCGGTCCGTGCGAACTCGCCGACGAACAGGCTGACGTTGATCAACAGCGCGCCCGACGCGGTCAGCCAGAAGCTGACGTTGTTCATCGTCGGAAAGGCGACGTCGCGAACGCCGAGTTGCAGCGGAACGACGAAATTCATGAAGCCGATGACGAGCGGCATCGCGACGAAGAAGATCATGATCGTGCCGTGGGCCGAAAAGATCTGGTTGTAATGCTCGGGAGGCAGGTAGCCCTGCGATGCCCCGATCGCCATCGACTGCTGAAGCCGCATCATGATCGCGTCGGAAAAGCCGCGGACCAGCATCAGCAGGCCCAGGACGATGTACATGATGCCGATCTTCTTGTGGTCGGTAGACGTGATGTACTGGTGCCAGAGATAGGGCCACCAGCCCTTGCGCCACACCCAGATGGCGAGGGCGGCCAGCGCCAGGATTACGACCAGCGAGGTGAACAGAGGGATCGGGTCATGGAAGGGAATCGCGTCCCAGCTGAGCTTACCGAACATGCCCGGCTCCCTGTTCTGTCGTGGGCCGGTTATGAGGAAGCAGTTGCGTGCCCGGAACGCGGTCCGCGACGATCGCATCGAACAGCCCCGGCGCCACGGCGCCATAAGTGGTCGGCTTCACATAGCTGGTCGGCTTCGAAAGCTCCGCATAGGCGCGTCCGTCGAGCGCCTGTCCGCTGCCGCGCGCGCTCTGGACCCACAATGCAAATTGCTGCGGCGGCAGCACGTGAGCCTTGAACTGCATTCCCGGGAAGCCGTCGCCGCTGAAATGGCCCGAGAGCCCGTCATAGATGCCCGGCCGGTCGGCCTGCAGGTTGAGCCGGGTGGTCATCCGCGGCATGGTGTAGATCATCGTCCCCATCTGCGGGACCCAGAAGACGTTCCACACGGTCGCCGACGTCAGGCGATAGTTGACCGGCGTCCCCGCCGGGACGACCAGCCGATTCACGGTCGCGATCCCCTGCTCCGGGTAGATGAACAGCCATTTCCAGTCGAGCGACACGACGTCGACCGTCAGCGGGGGCTTGTCGGACTTCAGCGGCTTGCTCGGTTCGAGATCGTGGCTTCCGATCCACGCGATTCCGGCGAGCAGCATGACGGTGAGGATCGGAACCCCCCAGACGACCAGCTCGATCGCGCCGGAATATTCCCAGTCGGGGCGATACGTAGCCTTCGCATTGCCGCGACGGAACCACCAGGCGACGGCGACCGTGGCGATCATCGTCGGGATGATGATCGCGAGCATGATCGCGGTCGAATTGATCAGGATCTGCTTTTCGGCGGCGGCAACGGGACCGACCGGGTCGAAGATCCCTCGATTGCAAGCGCACAGCGGCAGAACGAGCGCGGAGAGGACGCCGAACCGCATTGCCGCGTCCACGCGGAAATGGGTGCGCAGGCCGTCGCAATGGCGCCAAAGTGAGTCCAACGGCCCCCGTCGCTTTCTGAACGAATGTTCAAAGCGTCGAAACGCGGCAGAGTTCCATCGACCGGTCGCCACGCGTGGAAATTGACCCGTCAGAGGCCAGGGATGCGCCGGTAATCGGGCGGATGGCCGGACTCGCGCCAGTAGCGGTGAAAGCCGAGGTCGTTCACCAGCCGTTCGAAGCGCGCATCGGCGCGCATCGGCTTCGTTACCGGCTCGAACAGCCAGCGGGTGCGCCGCTGCTCCGGCGAGAAGCTGCTCTTTGCGCGGTAATCGGGGATGACGAATGGCCGCCCGAAATAATAAGCATTGGCGAGATCGAAAGCCTCATCGAGTTGTCCAAGCGCGCTCGCGACCCTGATCGAGTCTTCGGCTTGATTGGATGAAGTTGCCGCGCCCCGCATCCGATCGGCCATGATCGCCCGGGCCTCGGCTTGATCGCGACTCTGGGTGGCTCGAGCGAGCCGCAAATAGTCCTTCACTTCGTCATCGGTCACGCCGGTCGGCCTCCCCTGCGCGTCGTCGCCGATGGCGGCGACTTCATCGCTCTGGCCGCCAAAGGCCGCGATTTCCAGGCGTGAGAACCAGATCGTGCCTTGGGTGGGGTAAAGCGAGGCCGCATCGCTCAGTGCATGGTCCAACTCCGGCAACCGTCCGGCGCACCACAAAGCGCTGATGAAGTTGGTATATTCGGCGGGTGTGAGTGGCTTGCGCTTCACGCGCTGGTAGAACGGCACAGCCTCGCTCGCGCGTCCGGCAAAGATCAGCGCGACGGCCATCATGATCAGAATCTCGTCGTTGTCCGGATCGAGCGAGAGCGCGCGGACAAGGCGCTGCTCACGCTCCCCCCAATGGCCGACGAAGGGCAGCGCGACCGACAGCGCCACCTCGCCCATCGCGCTATGCGGATCGAGCTCGAGCGCGCGGCGTCCCGCGGATTGCGCCCTGGCCTGAAGCGCGAGACTCTCCTGACGCTCGCGGAAGTGGGAAACGACGCCGTACATGTAGCCGAGCCAGCCCCAGCCGTCGGCATAGCCCGGCGCGACCTGCGTGACGCGCTGGTACAAAGCGATCGCCTGATATTGGCCCTCGCGTGTGTTCTGGTTGGCCAGCTGCTTTGCCTGAAGCAGCAACGGTTGGACTTCCGGCGGCACTTCGTTCCGCTTCGACTCGCGGTAGAGGAAGGCACCGCCGCCAGCCGCGGCGAGCGCCGTCGCTGCGCCTGCCCCGATCAGCAGCCGCCGCCGTGTGAGGTTGCCTGGATCTTCGCTTCCTTCGAACTGGCGCCGGGGCAGATCGGCGCCGGCGGCGATCGCGGCAACCGCGTCGTCGAGCTCCGCGAACGCGAAATCGTCGATGGCCTTGCGCGGCACGCGCAGATCGATCGCGTGATACTGCCGGAAACCGAGCGGCGGCTGGCAATTGTCGATCCGCACCGGAACCAGGCGGCCGGAATCGCGCCCCGCTCCCGCTTCGTCCCTCACCCACGCCGATTTGATCGACCGCTTCGACCAGAGAACCACGACTGCTTCGGCCGCTTCGAGGGCGCGGTCGATCTCGTCCGCGAACTCGGCCCCACCGCGGATATGGCGGTCCCACCAGACGCTGTGACCGGCACGTTCCAGCGCCGACGCGATCTTCTTCGCGGTGGTCAGGTCCTCGCGAACATAGCTGAGAAAGACCTTCGCCATTCACGCCCCCGCTCCCGAAGCAAAATCAAATCATCTGCGAGGCAATGTTGCAAGGCGCGGCGCGCCCGCGACCGTCACTCGGACTCGAACAACCCTTGGTGCTGCCGGGGCTGGGAGCGGAGATATTGGGGCGGCGCCTTCACGCTGGCCCCCAGCGCGGCGGCGGCGTGCCACGGCCAACGCGGATCGTAGAGGATCCCGCGGGCAAGCGCGACGAGGTCGGCATCGCCGGTGCCGACGATCGCTTCAGCCTGCTCGAACCCGGTGATGAGGCCGACCGCGACGACGGGCATGTCGACCGCTTGCTTCACCGCGCGCGCGAGCGGCACCTGGTATCCCGGGCCGACCGGGATTTGCTGGCGCGGGTCGAGCCCGCCCGACGAGACGTGGATCGCGGAGCAGCCGCGCTGCTCGAGCGCACGCGCAAGCGCGATGGTCTGGTCGATGTCCCAGCCGCCCTCGACCCAGTCGGTCGCGGACACGCGCATCGTCACGGGGCGGTCCGCCGAGAAGACAGCGCGGACGGCGTCGAACACGTCGAGCGGGAAGCGCATGCGGTTCTCCAGGCTGCCACCATATTCATCGGTGCGGCGGTTCGAGAGCGGCGAGAGGAACTGGTGGAGGAGATAGCCGTGGGCGCCGTGGAGCTGGACCGCGGCGAGATCGAGGCGCGCGGCGCGCTTCGCGGAATCGGCGAATGCATCGCGGATGCGGTCGAGGCCGGGGCGGTCGAGCTCCACCGGCGGGTTCTCGCCTTCGAGGAATGGGATCGGCGACGGCGCGACCGTCTGCCATCCGTTGGCCACGTCCGGCGCAATCTGCGCGCCGCCGAACCACGGCTTGTCGGTCGAAGCCTTGCGGCCGGCGTGGCCGAGCTGGATCGCGATCGGCATGTCGGACCATCGGCGGACACTGGCGAGCACGCGCGCCATCGCTTCCTCGTTGGCGTCGGACCACAGGCCGGTGTCGCCGTAGCTGATCCGGCCCTCGGGCGTCACCGCGGTCGCTTCGATCGTCAGCAGCGCCGCGCCGGACAAGGCAAGATGGCCGAGATGGATGACGTGCCAGTCGGTCATGCTGCCGTCCTCGGCCGAATATTGGCACATGGGCGCGATGACGATGCGGTTGGCGAGCTTCAGACCGCCGATCTCGAACGGGGTGAACAAGGCGGACATGGATCTCCTTGTCAGGCGAGTGCGTCGGAGGACTGGCGGACAGTCTCGATGAGGAGCTCGTAGGAGCGGAGGCGCGCCTGATGGTCGTAGATCTGTGCGGTGACGATCACCTCGTCCGGCTTCGCGCGGGCGACGAAATCGTCGAACTGGCGGCGCGCGGTCTCGGGGCTGCCGATCGCCGAGGCGGACAGGACCGAGCGCAGGATCGCGCGCGCTTCCAGCGGCAGGTCGTCGGCATAGCCGGGCCTGGGTGGCGGGAGCTTGGTCGGGTTGCCGGTGCGCAGCGCGACGAACGCCTGCTGGACCGAGGTCGCGAGCAGCTCCGCCTGCTCGTCGGTGTCGGCGACGATCGCGTTGAATCCGAGCATCACATAAGGCTTGTCGAGCTGGTCCGACGGTTCGAAGCGGCGGCGGTAGAGGTCGATCGCCTCCATCATCATCTGCGGCGCGAAATGCGAGGCGAAAGCGTAAGGCAGGCCCAGCATCGCCGCGAGCTGCGCGCCGAACAGGCTCGAGCCGAGGATCCACAGCGGGATATTCAGGCCCTCGCCCGGGACTGCGCGGACGCGGCCGCTTTCGCCTTTGAAATAGTTCGCCAGCTCGACGACATCGTTTGGGAACCGGTTGGCATCCGAGGCGAGGTTGCGACGCATCGCCTGAGCGGCGACCTGGTCGGTGCCCGGCGCCCGGCCGAGGCCGAGGTCGACCCGGCCGGGGAACAGGCTTTCGAGCGTTCCGAACTGCTCCGCGATGATCAGCGGCGCGTGGTTGGGCAGCATGATCCCGCCGGCGCCGATGCGGATCGTCGAGGTCTGCGACCCGACGTAAGCGAGCGCCACCGCGGTCGCCGCGCTGGCGATGCCCGGCATCGAATGATGCTCGGCCATCCAGAAGCGCCTGTAACCAAGCCGCTCCACATGGCGCGCAAGCTCGGCCGAGTTGCGCAGCGACTGCCCCGCGTCGCTCCCCTCGATAATCGGCGACAGGTCGAGGACCGAGAGCGGAAACATCGAGCCGAGGTGGGGCCGCGCGAGACCATTTCAATGCACTCGACTGCTAAACCCAGCCCTGGGCGCGATACCAGTCCGCGGTTTCCCTTAGTCCCTGGGGGGTCGGGATCGCGGGCCGCCACAGCTCGGGTGGGGCGGCGCGCTTGAGTTCTACCACCCAGTTGCGGTGGGAGAAATAAGCGGCGCGGTCGACGGTGAGCCTGGCCTTGTCGCGGCGCAAGAGCTGGTCGGCGCGCGCGGCGAGGCGGAGCAGGATGCCGGGCGACGAGACGATTGCGGGCCTGGTGCCCACCGCCGCCCCAAGCGCGCGGGCGAACTCGCGGTGGGTCCAGCC
>NZ_WJSQ01000007.1 GCF_009720245.1 Sphingomonas segetis
CCGGTCATTCCGCCGGTCGTCTCGGCGCCTCCGCCGCCGCCGCCTCCGCCGCCACCGCACAAGACGGTCTCGGCGCAGAGCGCCAGGGGTGATTTGCGGACCTTGTTCAGCGCTGACGACTATCCCGCTTCCGCCGCCGCGGCGGGTGCGGAAGGCACGGCCCAGGCGTCGCTGACGATCGGCGCGGACGGCCGCGTCCAGTCCTGCAACCTGGTCCGCTCGACCGGCAACAGCGCGCTGGATTCCGCGACGTGCAACATCCTTCGCCGCCGCGCGAAGTTCACGCCGGCGCGCGACAGTAACGGCAATGCGACCAGTGACACGATTACGACCCCGCCGATCCGGTGGCAGCTCGAAGGCTAATCACCCGACAGGTTTTCAAGACAGGTTTTCAAAAGGAAGCACGATTTATGCAAGCAGAACAGGCAGCAGCCCAATACGGCATTGGTCCCGCGCTCGAGCAGGGCGGCATCATTGCATGGTCCGTGTTCATCATCCTCGTGGGGATGTCGATCTTCTCCTTCTACATCCTGTTCACCAAGTTGATGCAGCAGCAGAAGATTATCAGCCAGGGGCGGAAGGTGCGCGCGAGCTTCTGGAACTCGCCCAGCCTTCGTGAAGCAGCCACCAAGCTCGATACGAAGAGCGCCTATCGCTCGATCGTCGACGATGCGCTGCTTGCGCAGGAGCAGCACAGCAAGCTGACCGACCCGATCGACCAGCACGACTGGATGTCCAACAGCCTGGCGCGCAGCCAGGGCGCGATCGGCGCGCGTCTCGGCGAAGGCCTTGCCTTCCTCGCGACCGTCGGCTCGACTGCGCCGTTCATCGGCCTGTTCGGCACCGTCGTCGGCATCTACCGCGCACTGATCAAGATCGGCTCCTCGGGCGACGCGTCGATCAACACGGTCGCCGGCCCGGTCGGTGAAGCGTTGATCATGACCGCGCTCGGCCTCGTCGTCGCGGTCCCGGCGGTGCTCGCCTACAACTGGCTCATCCGCCGCAACAAGTCGATCATGGAGGATCTGGCGGCGTTCACGAACGACCTTCACGGCTATCTGATGTCGGCGGGCATGGTTAAGCCGCGGCTCGGTGGAACGACTGGGCCGGCAGTGAAGGGCAGCGCCCAAACGAAGTCCAGCGGCGCTCCGACGCAGCCCGGCAGCGAGCCGCTGCGCACGGGCCGGACGGCGACCGGCGCCGAGGCGACGCCGACGAACGCGAAGTAATCCGGGGCGGGGCCCGGCCGTTGTGCCGGGCTTCCGCATTCCGATTAAGCCAGGAAAGAACCCAGCCGCATGGCAGGACAAGTACTAGAAGACGACGACACCGCGATATCGGATATCAACGTGGTCCCGCTGACCGACGTGATGCTGGTGCTCCTGATCGTCTTCCTGATCACCATTCCCGTTGTGGTCCAGCGCATTCCGGTGACCTTGCCGAAAGTGTCGTACGAACCGACGGTCACCAAGCCCGACAACGTCTCGCTCAGCGTCCGCGGCGGTCCGAACGGTACGTGCGAAGTTTATTGGCTGATGAAGAAGGTTGATCAGAAGGAGCTGCTGGACCTCGCCGTCAAGAAGCTCGAGGACCAGATCAAGAAGGTCGGCGGTGTCCAGAACATCACCGAAGAGAATATGCCCGAGGCGCATATCCGCGGCGATGTGAACACGCCGTACAAGTGCATCGGCGCGACCATCATCACCATGCAGCAGGCGGGATTCCAGCGGGTCGGGTTCATTTCCCAGCCGCCGCCGAACGAAGCGGTCGCCCCGCGGTAATGCAAGCCCAGGAGTAATCGCCATGTCGATGCAAACCACCACCGACAATGATTCGGGCGAACCGATGCTCGATATCAACACGACGCCGCTGATCGACGTGATGCTGGTCCTTCTCATCATGCTCATCATCACCATCCCGCCTCAGACCCATGCGGTGAAGCTGGACCTGCCGGTCAATACGAATGCACCGCCGCCGCCGATCGAGCCTCTGAAGAACACGGTCGGCCTCACCGCACAGGGCCAGATCACGTGGAACGGCAACCCGATCTCGAAGGAACAGCTGCGGTCGTACCTTGAGGTGACTCAGCAGATGAACCCGGTTCCCGAGCTGCACCTGCAGCCCGACGCCACCGCGCGCTATGAACTGGTCGACGAAGTGCTGGCGATCACCAAGAAGGCCCACGTCCAGAAGATGGGCTTCGTCGGGAACGAATATTACGCGAGCGGCATTTTTTAGACGCGCGCGGAGCTTAGGCTTTGGGGCGGCTTCCGGGTTCGGGAGCCGCCCTTTTCATGTGGATAGGATACTGGCGCTCGTCAGGGCACCATGCCATTGCTCGCCGCCATGAGCGACCAGCGCCGCTTCGCCGTCGTCATCCTGGCTGCCGGGCAGGGGACGCGCATGCGTTCGGACACCCACAAGGTGCTCCACCCGATCGCGAGTCGTCCGCTGCTGCTCCACCTCCTCGACCGCGTCGATGCGCTCGGCGCCGACAAGCGCGTGGTCGTCGTCGGCAAGGGCCGGGAGCAGGTCGAGGCAGCGATCGCCGGGCGTGACGTCGCCGTGGCGTTCCAGGCGGAGCAGAAAGGCACCGGCCATGCCGTGCAGCAAGCGGCCGAGGCGCTTGCCGGCTACGATGGGCCTGTCCTCATCCTCTACGGCGACACGCCGTTCGTGGAGGCGGAGACGCTGCGGCGCATGCTCGACCGGCTCGACGGCGACGGTGGGCCCGGCGTGGTCGTGCTCGCATCGTGCCCGCCCGATCCGCTCAAGTACGGGCGCATCATCCTTGGCCAGGGTGACCGCATCGCCCAGATGGTCGAGTACAAGGATGCGACCGAAGAAGAGCGAGCCGTCCGCCTGTGCAATTCCGGCATGATGGCGGTGCGCGGGCGCGACCTGTTCCGCTGGCTCGCCAAGGTCGGCAACGACAACGCCGCGGGCGAATATTATCTGCCCGACGTGGTCAACATCGCCGCCGCGGAAGGGCGCGAGGCGGTGGTCATCGAAGGCGATCCTTACGAGACCGCGGGCGTCAACAGCCGCGCCGAGCTCGCCCACCTCGAGCTCGAATGGCAGCGGCGCCGGCGCGAGCAGGTTCTCCAGGAAGGCGCGACCCTGATCGATCCCGAAAGCGTGTGGTTCGCCTACGATACGAAGCTCGGGCGCGACGTCACGGTCGAGCCGCACGTCGTCTTCGGCCCCGGGGTGGAGGTCGCGGACGGAGCCACGATCCAAGCGTTCAGCCATATCCAAGGCGCGATCGTCGGCGCCAAGGCCAGCATCGGCCCGTTCGCGCGGATCCGGCCTGGAACCCGCCTCGCCGAACGCAGCAAGGTCGGCAATTTCGTCGAGCTCAAGAAGGCGGATGTCGGCGAAGGCGCGAAGGTCAACCACTTGTCCTACATCGGCGACGCGTCGGTCGGGGCGCGCGCCAACATCGGCGCGGGGACGATCACCTGCAATTACGACGGGTTCGGCAAGTACCGCACGGAGATTGGAGCGGGCGCGTTCATCGGCTCCAACACGGCATTGGTCGCTCCGGTCAGCATCGGCGACGGCGCGATCGTCGGCGCCGGGTCGGTGATCACGAGCGACGTGGAGGCGGACAGCCTCGCCGTCGAGCGCAGCGAGCAAAAGGGGATCGCCGGCTGGGCCAAGCGCTTCCGCCAGCGGATGAGGCGGAAAGCGGCCGAAGAACCGCGGCCTATCTGAACTTCCGAAGGAACGCCGTCAGCTTCGCGAAGTAGGTCGCCTGGTCGTCGTACATGGCCATGTGTCCGCCGTTCGTGGCGGCGAGTTCACCGCGCGGCAGCTGCCTGGCCATCGCCGCCATGTAGCGCGGGTCCATCGTGTCGTATTTCCCTGAGATGACCAGCGTAGGGACGGTGATGCGCTTGAGGTCCGCGAACCGGTCCCATTTTTCGAGACGGCCGCTCGCGCCCATTTCACTCGGGCCCTGCATCAGCACGTACAGGTGACGATTGATGTGGCCGAACCCGCGGTTCACCGGGTCCGGCCACTGATCGACAGGTCTACGCAGGATGTGCTGCTGATACCAGTTGGGGATGAGCAGCCCCATGTAGGCCGGGTCCTCGGTCTTGCCGGACGTCTCCATCGCCTTGATCCGCTTGAGAGCGGCCTGATCCATCTGCGGTTCGAGGACATTCTTCGCATAGACGTTGTAGGCTGGGATCGACGCCATCATGTTCGAAATGACCAGACATTTGACCTGGTCCTGATGCGCGAGCGCATATTCGATTGCCAGGATGCCGCCCCAGCTGTGCCCCAACAGGCAGAAATTGTCCTTGTTGCCGCCGATCGCCTGCCGGACCTGGTCCACCTCGGAAACGAAGCGCGGGATCGTCCAGAGATCGTCGCCCTTCGGTTGATCGCTGAAGCCCGAGCCGAGCTGGTCGTAATAATAGTATTCGACGCCCTCCTTCGGCAGGAAGCTGTCGAATGCCTCGAAATATTCGTGGGTCGCGCCCGGCCCGCCGTGGAGCAGGAGGAGCTTCAGGCGCGGATTGTTGCCGGAGCGCTTGATCCACACGTGGAACTTGCCCTTCGGGGTCGAGATTGGGATGAGGCGAGCGCCCCCGCTCCAGGCGTCGGGATGGCCGCTGTTGTCATAATAGGATGCTGCTGCGGCCTGCTGCGCCGGAGCTTGCTTCGATGACTGATTGCATGCTGCTGCCAGGAACGAGGCCGCGCTTGCGGCCAACACCAATGTGCGCGACATGCCGGCCCCCAAAGCTTGCTATGCCAAGCATAGCGTGGCGCCGAGGCGCTTCAAAGGAGTGATGCTGGCCTAATGTGCGGGATCGTCGGGATTGTCGGGAAGGGCGACGTCGCCCAGCGGCTGTTCGACGGGCTCAAGCGGCTCGAATATCGCGGCTATGACTCGGCCGGGATTTGCACGATCAGCGATGGGGAGCTCGACCGCCGCCGCGCCGAGGGCAAGCTCGACAATCTGGCGCGCGAGCTGGGCGCCCATCCGCTCCGCGGCACCACCGGCATCGCGCACACGCGCTGGGCTACGCATGGCGCGCCGACGGTCGGGAACGCGCACCCGCACATCGTCGGTCCGGTGGCGCTGGTCCACAACGGGATCATCGAGAATTTCAAGCCGCTCCGCGACGAGCTGATTGCCGAGGGGCGCACGTTCGAGAGCGAGACCGACACCGAAGTCGTCGGCCATCTCGTCGCGTGTGCGGTGGAGCGCGGCGCATCGCCGCAGGACGCGGTCGCGACCGTGCTGCCGCGACTGACCGGCGCTTTCGCGATCGCCTTCCTGTTCCGCGACCATCCCGAGCTGATCATCGGCGCGCGGCGTGGGGCGCCGCTGACGGTCGGCTAC
The DNA here is from genome assembly GCF_009720245.1 of Sphingomonas segetis. Taxonomy (GTDB): domain Bacteria; phylum Pseudomonadota; class Alphaproteobacteria; order Sphingomonadales; family Sphingomonadaceae; genus Sphingomicrobium; species Sphingomicrobium segetis. The sequence goes on from NZ_WJSQ01000007.1 coordinate 5,363, forward strand.
GGAGACGGCGAGAATTACCTCGGCTCGGACGCGCTGGCGGTGGCTCCGTGGACGCAACGGATCGCCTATCTCGATGAAGGCGACTGGGCGGTGGTGCGTCGGGATGCCATCGAGATTTTCGACAGCGACAATCAGCCGGCCACGCGCGAGATCGTCGAATCCGGCGCTTCGTCCGCCCCGGTCGAGAAAGGCAATTACCGCCACTACATGCAGAAGGAGATCTTCGAGCAGCCGATCGTGGTTGCCCAGACTCTGCAGAGCTACGTGCGGCCGTTCGAGGGAGAGGTGGTGCTTCCGACCGGCGACCTCGACCTCGCGAGTGTGAACCGCGTCACCATCGTCGCCTGCGGGACGAGCTATTACGCTGGGCTGGTCGCCAAATACTGGATCGAGCAGTTCGCGCGGGTCCCGGTCGACATCGATGTGGCGAGCGAGTTCCGTTACCGGCAGCCGGTGCTTGAGCCCGGCGGGCTGGCGCTGTTCATCAGCCAGTCGGGCGAGACCGCGGACACGCTCGCGGCGCTGCGCCACGCACGCGCCGAGCAGCAGCGCATCGCTGTTGTGGTCAACGTGCCGACCAGCTCGATGGCGCGCGAGGCGGACCTGCTGCTGCCGACCCATGCCGGCCCCGAGATCGGAGTCGCCTCGACCAAGGCCTTCACCTGCCAGCTCGCCGTACTCGCGGCGCTCGCGGCGAATCTCGCGATCGCCAAGGGCCGGCTTAGCCGCGCGGAAGAAAAGGACATCGTCGCCCACCTTCAGGAAGCGCCGGCCGCGCTCAACGCCGCGCTCAACCACGATGACGAGATTGCCGCGATGGCGCACCTTGTCGCCCCTGCGCGCGACGTGCTCTATCTCGGTCGGGGTCCGGATTATCCGATGGCGCTCGAAGGCGCGCTGAAGCTCAAGGAAATCAGCTACATCCACGCCGAGGGCTATGCGGCGGGCGAGATGAAGCACGGCCCGATCGCGCTGATCGACGACAATGTGCCGGTAATCGTTCTCGCGCCATCGGGGCCGCTGTTCGAGAAGACGGTCAGCAACATGCAGGAAGTCCGCGCTCGGGGCGGACGGATCATCCTCATCAGCGACGCGCGCGGCATCGCCGAAGCTGGCGAGGGGTGCATCGCAACGATCGAAATGCCCGAGGTGCATCCGCTGATCGCACCGCTCGTCTATGCGGTGCCGGTGCAGCTGCTCGCTTATCATGTGGCGGTGCTGAAAGGCACCGACGTCGACCAGCCGCGCAACCTCGCGAAGAGCGTCACGGTCGAATAATTACCGCCAGTGCGCGGAAAATTAATGGAAAAGTCAAAGAGTTGCTGTATTCTCCAGCTCGGGGTGGGAGAACGATCATGGCTTCGCAGCCGCTGCGAAGGGATGAGCCGAACGGCATACATGCCGACCTCGCGCATTACTGGCGCGAGGGATATGCGATAGTCCGGGGCTTCTTCGACCGCGTCGAGCTGCAAGGAATCAGCACCGCGCTCGACCAGCTCTACGGCGAGGGCGCGGCGCACGGGCGGTGCTTCCGGCACGGTAACCTCTTCTACAATGTCGCCCGGGCGAGCGAGGGCAGCGAACCGCTGGTGCGGATGGTGCAGTGGCCGTCCTATCATCAGCCGGTGCTCAATGCGGTGCGGCTGGACACGCGCTTCGCGGAGCTGCTCGAGCCGCTAATCGGTGGCGACCTCAAGCAGATCATCAACCAGGTCCACTGGAAGGCGCCGGGCTCGCTCGGCGATTTCGCGTGGCACCAGGACAGCCGCTTCAGGACCCCGCAATCGGCCTATCGCAACCTTGGCACCGCTTACGTTCAGACCGGTCTCGCGATCGACCCGCACACGCCGGAGTCCGGCTGCATGCGGATCATTCCGGGCAGCCACGTGCGCGGCGACCTCGACATGGACCGCTCGAAGAAGACGCTGGGGACCGCCATGAGTAACGACGCGCTCGAAGCCGTCGGCCATTCCGAGAATGATGCGATCGACCTGCTCCTCGAGCCCGGCGACCTGGCGTTGTGGAGCCCCTATCTGGTCCACGGGTCAGGCAAGAATTCGTCCGACCACAAGCGGCGGCTCTATATCAACGGCTACGTGCGCGCGGGCGACTGCGACCGCGGCGAGTGGGCGTTCCGGGACGGCCAGCCAGTGCGGCTTGGGCCGCGGCAGGCGCTGGTACATTTCGAACACCTCTACGAACGGCCGGGGCCGCACTGTACCGACTGATCGACCGTGCCCCGAACATGCAGATGGCACGCTTGGGCGCAGCGGCGGTTCTCAGCTGCCCGATTGCAAACCGCGCCGCCGGCCGGATTCGCAGGAGGCGATCCGCACGGCCGATCTGGTCGATGGCTTTTGGCACGTGCCAATTCCAGACCTAGTTTGAAACGAGGTCCGTGCACCGATACGGAAGCGACTCCTCGCTGCAAAAGTCGGGCATCAGCCGGCTCTCGCGCCAGATCGCGGCCACGCCCCGACTCTTCATCAGCGCCGGGAAGCGCGGGTCGCGGCGAAATCGCGCCATGTAATTGCGGAACCAGACATCGGCGAAGACTCCGGACAGCGGCGGTAACTTTAACGCCAGGGCATATGCCTCGTCCGTCCGTCCGAGCATCGCCAGGTGCTGGATGAGGTCGATCGTCTCGCCAGGGTCCGCGTCCCGAGCAAGCTGAACCAGGCGGCGAGAAGCTCGGGCTCGATCTCCCGAGGTTCGCGCTGCAATCAGCGCGAGCCATGCCGAGCGCTGACGGGCGGAATAGCGCGACAGGCTGCTCTGGCCCTTCAGCATGGCGGCTGCCGCGGCGGGGTTGCCGAAACGTGCCTCGATCTCGAATCTAGGCTCGCCGGTGAACGCGTCGTCAGGCCAGCGACGATAGGCTCCGGCGAGAACCTTTCGCGCCGCCTCCAGTCGGCCCGAATAGGCATAGGCCTCGGCGAGGTTGCTGTAGGCAGCAGGGACCATCGGCTCCGCTCGGGCGACGTGTTCCGCGAGCGGCAGCAAGTCCGCCACTCGACCGATACTCGCCAATTGCCCGGCCTGCGCAGTAAGCACGCCCAGATCGTCCGGGTCCGCTCTTGCCGCCTCCTCGAGAAGCCGGTGACGGCCGACCCAGTCCGACGGCGGAAGGGTGTTCAGCAAGGCGAGATAGGGTCCGGCCTGGTTCGGATCGAGCGCGAGCGCGCGCCGCGCCGCGCTCTCGATTTGCCTGGGCGTCGCGGTCCCACCACCCAGGGAGCTGCGCCGTGCCAGGGCCAGGGCATATTCCGACCACGCCGCCGCGAAAGTCGGATTCCGCTCCGTCAGGTCTCCGAAGAGGTCCGTGGCCTCAGCCTGCTGCACGTCGATGTGCTTTACTTCGCATGCCTTGAGAAAAGTCCTCACGGTATCGAGCTCGAGCTGGTTGCGGCGGACCTCGGTCGGTTTGAGACCGCAGGACAACACGTCGGCCAGTCGGATGGCGAGTTCCTCGCGCAACGAGTCAATTTCACTCGTCCGACGGACAAAGTTGTCGGACCATAGGATCGCGCCGGTCTTTACATCGATCAGGCGGACTGCGGCGTGCACGTCCGCCCCGATGGTTTCCGCGTTTCCGGCCACGGAAAAGACCGCGTGCGCCTTGGCTGGATCGACGATGGCCAGATGCCGGGCGTTGCCGGCGACGATTTGGGAAACGTCCGCCGACAAAGCGAGGCTCAGCGTCTGTGCTGCGCCGTCGTTCGTGGGCGTGTTCAAGGGATCGATCGCGATCGTCGCGGGTGGCGCCGCCTCCGGCGTGCGCTGGCGTGCGACAAGGGTGAGGGTCCCGGCAACGGCAATGATTGCCGCGAGCGACAGCGCGATCAGCAGAGGTCGGTGCGCCGGCCGGCTGCCATCATCGATGGCTTCGCGTTCGGAACCCGGGGATTGCCGATCCGCTGTCGCCAGCCGGTATCCGACGCGCGGAATGGTCTTGATGGTGAAGCCGGCATCGGTTTGCAGCGCGATCTGGCGCAAGCGCGAAAGGACTCGGTGAACCGCATTGTCTCCGACGACCACGCCGTCCCAGCAGCTTTCGACCAACTCCTCGCGGGTTACCACGGCGCCATTCGCGCGGGCGAGCGCCACAAGCACCTGCATGACGCGCGGTTCCAGCGTCTCGCTCCGGCCGTCGGCTTCCACCTGCCGCGTCGACGGATGGACCCTGAGGGCTCCGAGTGTAAACGCCAGTTCACGCGCCAGAACGACGCGGCCGGGTATGGCTAGACCGTCGTGCTTCGCCTCCCCCATGGCGATGGTGTAATCCTGTTCGTGTTGGAGGAAAAGCGTGGCGATTCAGGTGACTGGCGGCTGCCATTGCGGAGCGGTCCGGTTCGAGGCGGAGGTACCCGAGCCGCCGGTGCCGGCGCTCGACTGCAATTGCTCGGTGTGCCGGATGACGGGCTACGTCCACATCAACGTGTCGCACGAGGATTTTGAACTCGTAACCGGCCGCGACGCGCTGACGGAGTACCGCTTCGGCACGGGGGCGGCGAAGCACCTCTTCTGCCGCTATTGTGGGGTGAAGAGCTTCTATCAGCCGCGTTCGCACCCCGACTGCTGGAGCGTAAACGCCAATTGCCTCGATGAGCCCGTCGAGCTCGCGATCGAACGGTTCGATGGGCGGAACTGGGAAGCGGCCAAAGCGAGCCTCGACGCGCAGGACTAGCGGAGTTAGGGCGCCCCCATGGACCGCCCGCTGCGCCTGACAATCGACCGCACGGCGATCCAGGAAAACTGGCGCTGGCTTCAGGATCGTGCCGGCGTGCCCGCCGGTGCAGCGGTGAAGGCCGACGGCTATGGTCTCGGCGCGCGCGAGGCCGCGCATGCGCTCTACGAAGCCGGGTGCCGCGACTTTTTCGTCTCGAGCTGGGCCGAGGCCGAAGCGCTCGGGCCGATGCCGCTGGGGACCAGCGTTGTCGTTCTTCACGGCGCCGGGCCCAAGGATGCGGAGGCGGCCCTCTCACTCCTCGCGCGGCCGTGCCTCAATACCCCCGGCCAAGTTGCGCGCTGGAAAGAGGTCGCGCCCGAACGACCGTGCGACGTAATGGTCGACACGGGGATGAACCGGCTGGGGCTGAGGCCCACCGAGATCGGGCTGCTCGACGGGCTTGCGATCGAAACGTTGCACAGCCATCTCGCGCGCGCCGACGAGGACAGTGCAATGAACGGCATGCAGCTGGAGCGGTTTCGGACCGTCGCCTCGGCAGTTCCGGCGAAGCGCTATGCGTTCGCGAACAGCGCCGGGATTTGTCTCGGCCGCGAGTACAGCTTCGACCTCGTCCGTCCCGGGCTCTCGGTTTACGGCGGCGTTCCGCGCGTCGAGGCGGAAGGGAACATCCGCGACGTGTTCCGCGTCGATGCCGAGATCGTCCAGCGGCGCCTGATCCCTGCGGGGGAAAGCTGCGGCTACGGTGCGACGTTCATCGCCGACGAGGATACCGAGGCCGCGATCCTCAACATCGGCTATGCCGACGGTTATCTGCGCGGCTTTTCGTCGCGCGGCTCGGCGTTCGCCGGCGAGTTCGCGCTGCCGGTGCTCGGCCGGGTGTCGATGGATCTGATCGCCGTCGGCTGCGGAGCCGCACCCGGTCTCAAGGAAGGCGATTGGGTCGAGATCGATTACGATTTGCCGTCCGCTTCAAAGCAGTCCGGCCTTTCGCAATACGAGCTTTTGACGACCCTCGGCTCGCGCTTCGAGCGGCGGTGGGTTTGACCCGCTCCTCCGGAGGCGGGGTCTTCGGCTTGTAGCGGCACAGGTCGACCACGGGGCAGCGCCAGCATTCGGGCAGCCGCGCCCTGCAGGTATAACGGCCGTGCAGGATCAGCCAGTGGTGCGCGTCGCGCCGGAACGGCTGGGGCACGATCTTCTCGAGCTTCGTTTCGACCTCGTCGACGGTCTTGCCGGGCGCAAGCCCGGTCCGGTTGCAGACGCGGAAGACGTGCGTGTCGACGGCAAAGGTTTCTTCGCCAAAAGCGGTGTTGAGGACAACATTTGCGGTCTTGCGGCCGACGCCGGGCAGCGCCTTCAGCTCTTCGCGGGTGCGTGGGACTGCCCCGCCATGACGCTCGATCAGCGCCTGGCTGAGCGCGATGACGTTCTTGGCCTTGGTGTTGAACAGGCCGATGGTCTTGATCGCGTCGCGCAGAGCGTTTTCGCCGAAGTCGACCATTTGCTGCGGCTTGGTGATGCGCTCGAACAGCGGACGGCAGGCGATGTTAACGCTGGCATCGGTGGCTTGGGCCGAAAGCACGACCGCCACAAGTAGCTGGTAGGGATTTCCGGATTCCAGCTCGGTCGTCGGCGACGGATTTTCTTCGGCGAGCCGACGGAAGAATTCGAAAACCTCGTCCCGCTTCACGTGAGGTCGTCCAGCGCAGCGCCGAGGCGCCCCAGCGCTTCTTCAAAGTCGTCGAGCGGCACGCCGAAGCCGACGCGGAAATGGTCTGGCATTTCGAACCAGCGACCGGGCACCACCGACGTGTCGTAGCGCTCGCGCAGCAAGGCATCGAGTCGGTGGGTGTCGCCGCCCCTCCACCGCGGGAATGCCGTGATGCCATGGTTGGCGGGAATGCAGTCGAGATCGTCGCGCGACTCGGCGAATGCATTCCAGCGGTGGCGGTTGCGCGCCAGCAGGTCGGGATTGCCGCCGATCACTTCATCGATGCGCTCGAACGCAATGCAGGCGAGGCGCTCCGCCGGGTGCGCCTGGTTGACTCCGAACAAGTCGTTGAGCCGCCACATGCGCTCGGTAAGCTCCGGCTCAGCGACGATCCAGCCGCAGCGCAGGCCGCTGAGGCCGTACACCTTGGTGAGGCTGTTGGTGCAGACGAACTCGGGGCCGAGATGCACGGCGCTGCTCGGCGCCGGCACGGCCGAGTCGAGATAGACTTCATCGACCAATATGCGGGCTCCGAGCTGACCGATGCTGCGGAGTTCGTCCTCGCTTGCCAGCGCGCCGCTCGGATTGTGCAGGTTGGTGATGACGATCAGGCGCGTGCGGTCCGACATGGCTTCTTCGACCGTCGCAGGATCGAGGCGGAACGCATCCTCCGGCTTGCGCTCGAACCGCTTGATCTCGGCCCCGAGGAAGCTCGCCGCGCCGAGCAGCAGCTCGTAGGTCGGGAGCTCGATCAGCACTTCGTCACCCGGTGATATGAGCGCTGCCATGGCGAGGAAGTTCGCCATCGACGTGCCGTCGGCGGCGACGACCTGGTCGACCGGGACGCCATAACGGCCGGCGATCGCCTCCCGCAGCGGCGGGTAGCGCGGGTGGCTGGCGCCATCGAGATCGAGGTCGGCGATCGTCACCGGCAGCGAGTCCATGCGGAAGTGCGGGACCTCGCTTCCGGTCAGCGGATAGCGGACGGGCGGCTTGAACTTCGCCCAATGCATGTAATCCGACCGCATCGTCCTCATGCGGCCGCTCGGCGCTTCTTGCGCTGCCAGTAGAGGCAGGCGGGGATGCCGGCGGCGAGGATGGCATAGCCGATCAGGCTGTTGAGCGGATTGTTGGTCACGGTCGCCACGACGACGATCCAGCAGGCGAGGATGTAGAAGCCGGTGGTGAACGGATGGCCCGGGACCTTGAAACTGGCGCGCTCATCCGCGTCGCGGCGGCGAAAGACGAAAAGAGCCATTCCTGTCAGTCCGAAGAAGAGGAAATCGACCGACACGACGTAGCTCAGGATCTGCCCGAAGGTGCCGGAAACAGCGATGATCGCGGCGGCGACGCCCTGGAGGGCGATCGCGACCATCGGCACGCGAGTGGTCGCGTTCACCCGCGCGACGCTCCGGAAGAACAGCCCGTCTTCGGCCATTGCGAAATAGACGCGGGGCGCCGTCAGCATCCCCTGACTGAGGAAGCCGAGCGTGGAGATCGTCACGCCCAGCGCGATGAAGGTCGCGCCGCGCTCGCCGACGGCAAGCCGCATCACGTCCGTCGCAGGAGTCTTCGAGGCGGCGAGACCCGCTGGCCCAAGCGCGAGGACGCATACGAAGGCGACCGCGGTGTAAAGCACCACGACGCCCGCAACCCCCAGCAGCAGCCCGCGCGCAAGATCGCGCCGCGGATCGCGCATCTCGCCGGCGACGAAGCTCGCCGTCTGCCATCCGCCGTAGGAGAACATGACCGGCGTCATCGCCGCACCGATCGCCGCGAGCGTCGAAAGCGAGCCGGACGAGGTGGGCTGCATCTCTGCCGGTGCCGCCGGGGCAAGCAACAAGCCGACAACCACCAGCGCTGTAATGGCGAGGATCTTGAGTACCATCAGGGCGCTCTGGACGTTGCTGCCCGAGCGCACGCCGATGCAGTTGATGAGGGTCAGGAGCGCGAGCACCGCGACTGCAACGGCGCTGTCTGGAAGCGCAATCTGGACGAGGTCGGCAAAATAGCGGGCGAAGGTGATCGCAACCGCGGCCATCCCTCCCGACTCGATGACGAGCAGCAGGGCCCAGCCGTAGAGGAACGCCGGCATCGGGCCGTATGCGTCGCGCAGATAGGCATATTGCCCGCCGACTTCCGGCCGGCGGGCGGCAAGCTCGGCGTAAACGAATGAGGCCGCGAGGGCGACGAGACCGCCGAGGATCCAGACGCCGACGACCAGCAGCGGCGTGCCGACGTGCCGCGCAACTTCCGCCGGAGTGACGAAGATGCCCGAGCCGATGATCCCGCCCATGACCAGCATGGTGGCGTCGAACAGGGTCAGACGGCGGGCGAGGCCATGGGAGCTGGTGTCGGGCGCGCTCACAACGCGCCGGTGACGTCACGCATCGAGTAGAGACCGACGGGACGGCCGACGAGGAAACGCGCTCCCGCGAGTGCCCCGCGCGCGAAAATGAGGCGGTTCTCGGCGCGATGCGACAGGACGATTCGTTCCTTCTCGCCGAGGAACATCACGTCGTGCTCGCCCGCAACGGTGCCGCCGCGAAGGGAGGCGAAGCCGATCGCGCCCGGTTTGCGCTTCAGGCCCGTTCCCGCGCGGCCCGCCTCGGCATCGATGTCGGTGCCGCGCCCGCAAGCTGCAGCCTGGGCGAGGAGCCAGGCCGTTCCCGACGGCGCGTCGGCTTTCATCCGGTGATGGGTCTCGGCGATTTCGATGTCCCACTCGGGCCCGAGCAATTGTGCGGCCGTCTCGACGAGCTGGGCCAGCACCGCGATCCCGAGCGACGTGTTGGGTGCACGCAGCACCGCGACCTGCTTCGCGGCTTCGGCAATTCGTTCGTCGGCGTTCTCGTCGAGGCCGGTGGTCCCGACGAGGATCGGGATTCCAGCAGAGATCGCCCGATCCAGGCTGTCCTGCAGCGCGTCCGGAGCGGAAAAATCGACGAGCACGTCGCCATGGTTCTGGTCGATCTCAAAGCCGGGATCGTCGGCAACGGCCATTGCGATAGCCTTGCCCATGCGGCCGTTCGGAGCGAACAGGCTGATGCGGATCGGCTGGTCGGCGGTGCGCATTGCCGCTGGTTAGCGAAGCCGCTCCTGCAGCGCCAGCGCTGCGGCGGGGGCGCGCTCCTTGGCGCCGTTGATCATGAAGATGTACGGTGCACGGCCGTCTTTGCGCCACTTGCGACCCTTGGCGGCGAACGCGTCGAGCGCGGCATCGTCATAACCGGTCGGCACGTCCTCGCGCATGCGCTGAAGGCGCGCGTAGGCGACGCTGGCGGTGTCGACATCGATGCACGGGAATTCGTCGTCATCGCCGAACACGACCGCCACGTCATGGTCGCGGCAGAGCGCGAAGAAGGCGTCGTCGCGAAAGCTCTCGTGACGCGGCTCGATCACGTGGCGGAGCGGAATGCCCTCGAGCTTTGGCGGCAGGAGCTTGAAGAACGCGGCGATGTCGTCGCGATCGAACTTTCGGCGAGCGGCGAGCATCCACAGGATGGGGCCGAGCTTTGCGCCCAGTGCCGCCATCCCCTGCGCGAAATAGACGCCGAGACCCTCTCCGGCATCTGCGAGTTGCGGACGAGTGACGACATAGCGCGAACCCTTGATCGCAAACTCGAAACCGTCCGGGACCTCCTTCTCCCAGGCGGCCCAGCTCTTCGCGCTTTGCCGGCCATAGAAGGTCGCGTTGATCTCGATCGCGCCGAACTGCCGTGAGGCATATTCGAGCTCGCACCGCTGGGGCACGTCGTCCGGGTAGAAGTTTCCCCGCCAAGGCGGAAAGCTCCAGCCGCCGATGCCGACGCGGATTTGCGCGTCCGCCATTTAACCGTCGAATTCGAGCTCGGCGGCGGCCCCGCCCGTCAGCGTATTGGGCCTGTCGGGCGCGACCGGCACACCGCCATCCGTGTCGCTGTCACGATCGCGGCGGCGGTTCAGATTCCGCAGATAAGCCGCGAAGCCGTCGAGGAGCGAACGCCGCGTTCCCGAACGAGTGCTTCTGCGCGCCATTGCGACGATCCATATAGGAAGGTGTGCGGCCGCTCCAACATTCGGCTAGCTGAAACGATGCACTCCTCCGACATCCGCAACATCGTCATCCTCACCGGCGCCGGTGTGTCGGCGGAGAGCGGGCTGGCGACTTTTCGGGGGCCGGACGGCTTGTGGGAGGGGCACCGCGTAGAAGATGTGGCGACCCCTGAGGCGTTTCTACGCGATCCGGCGCTGGTCCATGCCTTCTACGATGCGCGGCGGGCCACGCTTGGAATGGTCGAGCCCAACGCCGCCCACCGCGCTCTCGCCCGGCTCGACGCCGAATGGGCCGGCGAACTGCTGCTCGTGACACAGAATGTCGACGACCTGCACGAGCGTGCCGGATCGAATCGGCTGCTGCACATGCACGGCGAACTGGCGAAGGGATGGTGTCTTGGATGCGACGAGCGGTTCGGCTGGACCGGAGCGATGGGCGAGGCGGCCGAATGCCCGAGCTGCGGCACCAGCGGAACGGTCCGCCCGGACATCGTGTGGTTTGGCGAGATGCCGTATGAGATGGACCGGATCGAGGAGGCGCTGCAGCGCTGCGACCTGTTCGTCTCGATCGGCACGTCAGGCGCGGTGTATCCCGCTGCGGGCTTCGTCCAGACCGCGCGCTATTGCGGAGCGCGGACGCTCGAGATGAACCTAGAGCCGAGCCTCGGCAGCTACATGTTCGACGAAAGCCGCACCGGGCGAGCAGGCGAGCTGGTGCCCCAGTGGGTCGATCAGGTGTTGCGCGCCGGCTAGTCCGCCCACTCGAGCCCAATTTCGCGGTAGAGGCTGCGATCCTCGCCCCACTTCGGGTTGACCTTGACGTGAAGGAACAGGTGCACCGGCCGGCCGAGGTGCCGGGCGATCTCCGCGCGCGCCGCGGCGCCGATCGCCTTCAGGCGCGCGCCGCCCTTGCCGATCACGATCGCTTTTTGGCTATCGCGCTCGACCAGCACCTGCTGGCGGATTTCGGTCGAGCCATCGGGGCGGTCGGTCCAGGTCTCGGTCTCGATCGCCGCCGCATAGGGCAACTCCTGGTACAGCTGGTTGACTATCTGCTCGCGCGTCAGCTCGGCGGCGATCATTCGGTCGGTCGCGTCGGAGACCTCGTCCTCGGGGTAGAGCCACGGTCCCGCAGGCATCGCGTGGGCGAGCGCCGACTTTACGTCGTTGACGCCGTCGCCCTGAACGGCGCTGATCATGAAGACCTTCTCGGGATTCAACCGGGCCGTGACGTCGGTCGCCAGGCCGAGCAGCGCGGCCTTGTTCACCAGGTCGATCTTGTTGAACACGAGGAACAAGGGATGCTTGCGCTCGCCAAGCGAGCCGATGATGCGCTCCGCTTGAGCGTTGAGGCCGGTGGCCGAGTCTATCACGAACAGGGTGAGGTCGGCGTCCTGTGCGCCGGTCCAGGCGGCCGCGACCATCGCCCGGTCGAGCCGCCGGCGCGGCTCGAAGATGCCCGGCGTGTCGACCAGCAGGATCTGCGTGTGACCCTCGATCGCGATGCCCATCAGCCGCGCGCGCGTTGTCTGCGCCTTGGGGCTGACGATCGCGACCTTCTGGCCGACCAGGGCGTTGACCAGCGTCGACTTGCCCGCGTTGGGCGCGCCGATGACCGCGACAAACCCGGCCCGCGTGTCCTTATCGCTCATTGCAGCTGCTTCAACAGTGCCTCGGCCGCTTCGGTTTCGGCTTCCTGCTTGCTGGTTCCCTCGGCGGTCGCTTCGCCGAGACCGGGCACCGACACGCGGACGGTGAATTTGGGGTGGTGATGGGCGCCGGTCCGGCCGACCACTTCGTACACCGGCGGCTTGCATTCGCGCTCGGCGGCGAGTTCCTGCAGCGCGGACTTAGGATGCTTGGGGGCTTTTCGCTGCTCGGCGAGGTGGGAACCCCAGATGCGGCCAACGAACTGCACCGCAGCGTCGGTTCCGCCGTCAATCACGAGCGCGCCGATCAGCGCTTCGACCACGTCTCCGACGACATTTTCGCTCTGATTCGCGCCGTCGTCTCGTGCCTGCTTGCCGAGGCGCACCAGCGACGGGATGCCAAGCTCGCGCCCGATTTCCGCGCAGGTTTCGCGCGCGACGAGCACATTGTAGCGCCGCGAGAGATAGCCTTCGGGCTCCTTGGGATAGCGGTCGTACAGCGCCTGGGCGATGGCGTGTCCGAGCACGCGGTCGCCGAGGAACTCCAGCCGCTCGTAATTGTCGGTCCCGACGCTCGCGTGGGTCAGCGCAAGCTCGAACAGTCGCAGATCCTTCGGCTGGTGCCCGAGCTTTTCGCGAACGAACTTGGCGACGTCAGCTTTCACTCGGCTTCTCCCGTATAGCCATTGCCGATGCGGCTCGCGCGGAGCGCGGTAAACCAGGTCCACGGCTTCCAATACGATGCGCTCCCGTCGGTCGACCAGAAGGTGACGAGCGCGCGCCCGATGAGATCGTCCATTGGCACCATGCCGATGCCGCCTTCGGCCGCTGAAAAGCGGCTGTCGAGGCTGTCGTCGCGGTTGTCACCCATCAGGAACACGCGGCCGGCCGGCACGCGGACAGGGCCGAAATTGTCTGCCGGCCCATGTTCGACCTGGTCGAGCACCGTGTATGACGGCCCTCCCGGCAGGCTTTCGAGGTAAGCCGGATAGACGCAAAACGCGCGGCCGGAGCCGGCCGACATCGCCTGTACCGCCGGCGGAACAGCCTGGCAGGGGCTGTTGGGGGTCACCGGCACCTTGACTGGCGGAAGCTTCTGGCGCGTCACCGGCTTTTCGTTGAGGATGAGCCGGCCGTTGGAAATGGCGACACTGTCGCCGGGAAGGCCGATAACGCGCTTGATCAGGTCTGCATTTTCGTCCGGGTGGTGGAAAACGACGACGTCGCCGCGCTTCGGCAGATCGGCGAGGATTCGACCTTCGAATGACGGAAATCGCATCGGGAAGCTGTAGCGCGAATAGCCGTAGGGCCATTTCGCCGCGATCAGATAATCGCCGATGTAGAGCGTCGGAAGCATCGATCCCGATGGGATATTGAACGGCTGGACGAGGAAGCTCCTCAGCGCCCAGGTCAGGACCACGAGCGTCAGGAAAAACCGGGCGAGGCTCCAGGCGCTCTCCGGCTTCTTGTCTTCGGCGGGGCGGCTGCGGGAGGAGCGGGCGCGCATGCCGCCTGCTGTTCGACGAGCGCTCGCGCGAGGTCAAGCCGGGGTGGCAATTGGCGGTCGCTCCATTATGTGCGCGGCCATGGCAGGACCACAGCAGCCGGGCGGGACGAAGACGCTGAAGCAGCTCTTCCAGGCCGAGCCGGACCGGCTGAGCCGATTCACGTTCGACATTGCCGGCGCGCACTTCGACTGGTCGAAGACGCATCTCGACGCGGCGCTGCTCGACCAGTTCCTCACACGGGCGGAACAGGCCGGATTTGCCGCAGCCCGCGACGCGCTGTTCTCCGGTGACATCGTCAATCCGAGCGAGGGCCGGCCCGCGACCCACGTCGCTGAACGCGGCAGCGGGGCGCCCGAGGAGGCCGACCTTGCGGCGGCCCGCCGCGCGCGCATGCGCGCACTGGTCGACGCGATCGAGGCCGGGGCGTTCGGTGCGCTCACGGGTATCCTCCACATCGGCATCGGCGGATCGGTCCTCGGGCCAGCGCTGCTCGTCGACGCGCTCGGACGCCGGACCTCGAACCTGACCGTGCGTTTCCTGTCCAACATCGATGGCGCGGCGTTCGAAGATGCGGTGGAGCCGCTCGACCCTGCGACGACGTTGGTCGTCGCCGCGTCGAAGACCTTCTCGACGCTCGAAACGCTTGCCAATCTCGACGCTGCGCGCGCGTGGCTTCGCGCAGCTGGCGTGTCGGACCCCGACGGGCAAGTCGTCGCGGTGACGGCGAAGCCGGAAGCCGCGGTCGCGCAGGGCATCGACGAAAGCCGTATCCTGCAATTCGGAGACGGGGTCGGCGGCCGCTATTCGCTGTGGAGCTCGGTCGGCCTCAGCGCCGCGCTGACGCTCGGCTGGGACGCATTCGAGACATTGCTTGAAGGCGCCGCGGAGATGGATCGCCACTTCCGCTTCGCCGAGCCACGCGACAATGTGCCTCTGATCGCCGCCTTCGCCGACCGGCTCTATGGCGAAAGCTTCGGCTGCCAGACCCGCGGCGTCTTCGCTTACGACGAGCGGCTTCGGCTGCTGCCCTTCTACCTCCAGCAGCTCGAAATGGAATCGAACGGCAAGTCGGTCACCACGGACGGACAGCCGGTCGCGCATCCCACGGCGCCGGTCACGTGGGGCGGCACCGGCACGGACGCGCAGCATGCCGTGTTTCAGCTGCTCCACCAGGGGACCGTGCTCGTGCCGGTCGAGTTCGTGGCGGTCAGCGACGGCGACGATTCGCAGGACCCGGAACATCACCGCCTGCTCCTGCTCAACGCCTTCGCGCAGGGCGCGGCGCTTATGGAGGGGCGCGAGAGCGACGATCCGCAGCGCAGCTATGCCGGCAATCGCCCGAGCGCAACGATCCTCCTCGACCGTCTCGACCCGCGCTCGCTCGGGGCGGTGATCGCCTTCTACGAGCACAGGACGTTCGCAAACGCGGTGCTGCTCGGCATTAACCCGTTCGACCAGTTCGGGGTCGAGCTCGGAAAAGAGATCGCGCGGCAACTGGCCGAAGGCGCCGACGAGGAGCGACTCGACGCCTCGACGCGGGCGCTGATGGAAAGGGCGGGGGTCTAGTGTCCGATTTCGACCTGTTCGTGATCGGTGCCGGATCGGGCGGCGTGCGCGCGTCGCGGGTGGCCGCGGCGTATGGCGCGCGGGTCGCGGTGGCCGAGGAGTATAAGGTGGGCGGAACCTGCGTGATCCGCGGCTGCGTGCCCAAGAAACTGCTGGTCTACGGGTCGCATTTCGCCGAGGACCTCGACGACGCCGCGATGTTCGGCTGGGACGTGCCGGCCAAGACGTTCGACTGGGCCGTGCTACGCGACAATGTGCTGGGCGAAGTGTCGCGGCTCGAGGGCGCCTACACCGAGACGCTCAAGACCCATAAGGTGACGATCCTCCAAGAGCGCGCGACGCTGACCGGGCCCAATTCCGTCAGGCTCGCGAGCGGCAAGGAAATCACCGCCGACAAAATCCTCATCGCGACCGGCGCGCGGCCGGTGATGCCGGCGATCGAAGGCATCGAGCATGCGATCAGCTCGAACGAGGTCTTCCACCTCGAACGCCTGCCGAAGCGGATCGTGATTGCCGGCGGCGGCTATATCGCCAACGAGTTCGCCGGCATCTTCCACCAGTTCGGTTCCCATGTGACGCTGGTCAATCGCACCGACGTGATGCTGCGCCACTACGACCAGCAGATTGTCGATCGGCTGATCCAGATCTCGCTTCGCAAGAACATCGATTTCAAGTTCCACGCGACGATCGACCGCGTCAGCCGCGACGTGAACGGTCGATTGCACATTGCAATGACCGGCTGCGACGACCTCGAGGCCGACGAGCTGCTGTTTGCGACGGGCCGGCACCCGAACACCGAGGACCTGGGACTGGAGGCTGTGGGCGTCGAAACGGGCGACAACGGCAAGGTGGGGGTCGACGAGGACAACCGTACGTCGGTGCCGTCGATCTTCGCCGTCGGCGACGTCACCGACCGCGTGCAGCTGACCCCGGTCGCAATCCGCGAAGGGCAGGCGTTCGCCGACACCTTCTTCGGCAACAAGCCCTGCCGCGTCGATTATGGGTCCATACCGTCGGCGGTGTTCAGCCATCCGCCGCTCGCGGGCGTCGGCATGACCGAAGGCCAGGCGCGCAACACCATAGGGCCGGTAAAAATCTTCACCTCGGACTTCCGGCCGATGAAGAACGTGCTCGCCGGGCGCAACGAGCGCTCGCTCTACAAGATCGTCGTCGACGCGGAGAGTGAGGTCGTGGTCGGCATCCACATGATCGGGCCCGACGCGCCGGAAATTCTCCAGGCCGCCGCGATCGCGGTCAAGGCGAAGTTGAAGAAGAGCGATCTCGACGACACGCTCGCGCTTCATCCGACCATGGCCGAAGAGCTGGTGCTGATGCGGTGAGCGTGCAGGACGCAATCATCATCGGCGCGGGCCACAACGGGCTGACCTGCGCTTATTACCTCGCGCGGCGGGGCCTGAAAGTCACGGTGATCGAGGCTGCCGGGAGCGTCGGCGGTGCGGCAGTGACCGACGAATTCCTGCCGGGTTTCCGCAACTCTGCGGCGAGCTACACCGTCAGCCTGCTCCAGGCCAAGGTGATCCGCGACATGCAGCTCGAGCGGCACGGGCTGAAGGTCGTGCTGAGAAAAACCGACAACTTCCTCCCCGGCGACGGCGGCTATCTGCTCGCCGGCCGAAACGGCCTCACGCGCAAGGAGATCGCGCGGCACCACAAGGGCGACGCGGAAGCCTACGACCGCTACGTCGCCGAGCTCGAAACGGTGGTGCGGCTGCTCAAGAAATGGCTGCTGCGCGCGCCTCCGAACGTCGGCCACAGGGTCAGCGCCATCCCCAAGCTGCTCAGCCTCGGCCGCGACATGGCGGGGCTGAGCCTCGCCGAGACGCGGATCGTCCACGATTTCGCGGTGCGCAGCGCGGCCGACATCCTCGACCGCCATTTCGAGGGCGAGCTCGCCAAGGCGCTGTTCGGCTTCGATGGCGTGGTCGGAAATTTCGCTTCGCCGCAGTCGCCGGGCACCGCCTACGTGCTGCTCCACCATCTGTTCGGCGAGGCGGCGGGCGTGCCGGGCGCCTGGGGACACGCGATCGGCGGGATGGGCTCGATCACCCAGGCGATGGCGCGTGCCTGCCGCGAGGCCGGGGTCGACATCCTGCTCAATATGCCGGTCGAGGAAATCATCGTCGCCAATGGCCGCGCGTCGGGCGTGGTCGCCGGCGGCCGGGCGCACCGGGCCAAGGCCGTCATCGCGGGCGTGAACCCGAAGCTGCTGTTCGACCAACTGGTGCCGCAAGGCGCCGTCGAGTCGGACGTCGCCGCGCGAATGCACGGCTGGAAGTGCGAGAGCGCGACCTTCCGCATGAACGTCGCCTTGGCGGAGCTTCCGAAGTTCACAGTGCTGCCCAAGAAAGGCAATCATCTGACCGCCGGCATCATCATGGCGCCGAGCCTCGACTACATGCACCGCGCGTATCTGGATGCGGCGGTGAACGGCTGGGCAAGGCAGCCGATCATCGAGATGCTGATCCCGTCGACGCTCGACCCGGGCCTTGCGCCCAAGGGCAAGCATGTCGCCAGCTTGTTCTGCCAGCATTTTCGCTACAACCTCGGTCCCGGTCGTACCTGGGACGAGGAGCGCGACGCCGCTGCGGACCAGATCATCGCCACCGTCGATGATCACGCGCCGGGCTTCGCGAAATCCGTGCTCGGCCGGCAGATTCATTCGCCGCTCGACCTCGAGCGCCGCTTCGGCCTGATCGGGGGCGATATCTTCCACGGCAAGATGAGCCTCGACCAGCTATTCAGCGCTCGGCCGATGATCGGCGCGGCGGATTACCGCATGCCGCTGAAGGGCTTGTACCTGTGCGGCTCTGGCGCGCACCCGGGCGGTGGAGTCACGGGCGCCCCCGGCCACAACGCCGCCCACGCGGTGCTCGCAGACCGGCGCTTGTGGAGCCGGCGGCATTGAAGCCGCTCGATGGCATCAAGGTCGTTGATCTCAGCCGCGTCCTGGCGGGCCCCTGGTGCACGCAATTGCTCGCCGACCTCGGCACGGAGGTGATAAAAATCGAGCGCCCCGGCGCCGGAGACGATACGCGCCATTGGGGTCCGCCGTGGCACGGCGAAGGCGAGGACCGCGTCGCCGCATATTTCCTCAGCTGCAACCGCGGCAAGAAATCGGCGGCGATCGATTTCTCGCGCGAGGAAGGCGCCGCGCTGGTGCGCAAGCTTGCCGCAAATGCTGACATTGTCGTCGAAAATTTCCGCGTCGGCGGGCTCGAGAAGTTCGGCCTCGATGCCGTTTCTCTCCGCTCGGCGAACCCACGCCTTGTCTACGCTTCCATCACCGGCTTCGGGCAGGACGGCCCCTACGCTGACCGCGCCGGCTACGATTACATTATCCAGGGCATGGGTGGGCTGATGAGCATCACCGGCCTGCCCGACGGCATGCCCGGCGGCGGGCCGATGCGCGTGGGCGTTGCGGTGGTCGACCTGTTCACCGGGCTCTACACCTGCGTCGCGATCCTTTCCGCGCTCTACCGACGGGAAAAGACGGGCGAGGGCACCCACATCGACATGGCGCTGTTCGACACGCAGCTGGCGATGCTCGCGAACCAGGCATCCAACGCCTTGGTCTCCGGCAAGGACCCGCCGCGACAGGGCAATACGCACCCCAACATCGTGCCCTATCAGCCGTTCGAAGCCGCGGATCAGCCGATCATCGTCGCCATCGGCAACGACCGGCAGTTTGCCCGTCTTGCACGAATCTGCGGTCATCCCGAATGGACCAGCGACGAGCGCTTCACGTCGAACGCGGCCCGGGTCGCAAATCGGAGTGAAATCGTGCGGCTGGTCAGCGAGGCCATCGCGCACAGGCCCGCGGCCGAGTGGCTCAAGCAGCTCGAGGCCGCCGGCATCCCGGCCGGGCCGATCAACAGCATCAGCCAGGCACTGGGCGACGTCCAGGCGCAGCACCGGCATATGGTGCGCACGATCACCGGCATGCCGCTGGTCGGCTCGCCGATGCGGTTCGACGGCGCGCGGGCGGATTCCGACCTGCCGCCACCCTCCCTTGGCGAACACACGTATGAGATCCTGGAGAAGCTCGGACTCGGGGAACCGGAAATCGCCGCGCTCAAGACCGCCGGCGTCATCGGTGGTTGAATTCGTGCTAAACGCATGAGCTTGAAGCGGAGCAGCGTTCGGCGCAAACAGGCGCCGGAGGAGGGTCCGTGGCCCGCGTATTCCTGAGCTACGCACGCGAGGATGCCGATTCCGCCAGGCAATTGGCGGAAGCGATCGGTCGCGCTGGACACGAGATATGGTGGGACCGTCACCTCCACGGCGGCTCACAGTTCGCGACCGAAATCGACAAAGCGCTGAAGAATGCGGAGGCCGTGGTCGTCCTGTGGACGGATTCGTCGGTCAATTCGGCGTGGGTGCAGGACGAAGCCGCAGAAGGGCGCGACACCGGCCGCCTGGTGCCGATCAGCCTCAACGGCTGCCGGCCGCCCCTCGGCTTTCGCCAGTTCCACACTGTAGAGTTGGGCGCCTGGAATGGTGATGGCGATCCCGCGCATCTCGACGAGCTGCTGGAGGCGATCGGCAAGACCGCGGGAACGGCAGCCGCTGCAACGCCGTCGACCACGCCTGCCGACGCCCCGCCCGAGCGAAAGATGTCGATCTGCGTGTTGCCCTTCGTGAACATGAGCGGTGAGCCCGAGCAGGAATATTTCAGCGACGGGATCAGCGAGGACATCATCACCGACCTGTCGAACGTTTCCGCTCTGTCGGTGGTGGCCCGCAACACCTCCTTCACGTTCAAGGGCGAATCTATCGACGTGAAGGAGATTGCCGAGAAGCTCTGTGTCACGCACGTGCTCGAAGGAAGCGTCCGCAAAGCGGGAGACAGGGTGCGGATCACGGGACAGCTGATCGACGGCGCCAAGGGCGACCATGTCTGGGCCGCGCGCTATGACCGGGACCTCACCGACATCTTCGCCATCCAGGACGAAATCTCGAAAGCGATTGTCGAGGCGCTGAAGGTCAAGCTTCTGCCCGCGGAGAAGAAGAAGATCGAGCACCGCGGAACTTCCAATGTCGAAGCATACGACTTGTACCTGATGGCGCGGCAGCAATGGATCAGCGGCACCTTCGGAACCGTTCGCCGGGAGCAGTCGATCGCGCGTCTTTGCAGGCAGGCGACGCTGCTCGACCCGGAGTACGCGCAAGCCTGGGCGCTGATGGGGCTCGCGCAGCTCGAGCTGCGATTCGTCCATGGCCACGACGAGGACGCGCTTTCCGCAGCCGAGACGGCGTTGGAGATCAACCCAGGCCTCGCCGAAGCTCACTGCATCAAGGCTCGCTATCTGGAGGAGGAAAGCCGCA
The DNA here is from genome assembly GCF_009720245.1 of Sphingomonas segetis. Taxonomy (GTDB): domain Bacteria; phylum Pseudomonadota; class Alphaproteobacteria; order Sphingomonadales; family Sphingomonadaceae; genus Sphingomicrobium; species Sphingomicrobium segetis. The sequence goes on from NZ_WJSQ01000007.1 coordinate 25,868, forward strand.
CCGAAGAGGCAGAGAAACAGATTCGGACCGCTCTGAAGCTCGATCCGGAGTCATGGGAAGTGAATCGTGAAGTCGCGCGCATGCTCTTCCGCCACGGTCACATTCGCGAGGCTATTCCTTTTTTCGAGAAGGCTGCCTCGATGAACGATACCGATTGGCACAACCCGCTCATGCTTATGACCTGCTATGAAGGTATCGGTGACGAGGCGCAGCTCCGCCAGGCAGCCCTCAAGGTGCGCGACAGGGTGCAAATAGCGGTCGCCGCAGACCCGACCAACGGAACTGCCCTTGCCTCCGGTGCACACGCGCTCGGCGAATTGGGCGACAAGGACCGGGCGCGCGAGTGGATGCGCCGTGCGCTCGTTCTCGATCCTGACAATCTCGTGATGCGGTACAACAGCGCGTGCGCCATTCTGCGCCGCTTCGGCGATAATCAAGAGGCGCTGAAGACACTGCAGCCGTTTTTCGAGGCGGTGACGAGCACGACCTGGGTGTGGCATGCGGAGGCGGATCCCGACATGGGCCCCATCCGCGACGATCCGCTGTTCAAGGAAATGCTTTCCGCCGCCAAGCAGCGGCTGGGCATGGCGGAATAATCGGGCGTGGCGCGCATCTTTCTCAGCTACGCACGAGAGGACAGCGACGCCGCGAAGGAGCTGGCGGACGAGATCGGCCGCGCCGGCCACGAGGTGTGGTGGGACCAGCACATCCAGGGAGGCTCGCGCTTCAGCCGCGCGATCGACCAGGCGCTCAAGGATGCCGAGGCGGTCGTGGTCCTGTGGTCGGACACTTCCGTGGAATCGGCCTGGGTCCAGGACGAAGCGGCGGAGGGCCGCGACAGCGGGCGGCTCGTGCCGGTGCTCCTCGACCGCTGCAAGGCGCCGCTCGGCTTCCGCCAATTCCAATCGGTCGACATGTCGCGGTGGAGGGGCGGCGAGGGAGCGGAGCTCACCACGTTGCTCGAGGCGATCGCAAACACCGCAACGCCGGCGCAGGCGGAGCAGAAGGGCGCGGCAAGCACCAAGCCAGCGCCGACGACCCAGTTCTCCATCTGCGTGCTTCCGTTCGTGAATATGAGCGGCGATCCCGAACAGGAATATTTCAGCGACGGAATCACCGAGGACATCATCACCGATTTGTCCAAAGTCTCCGCGCTGCTGGTAATCGCGCGCAACACCGCCTTCGCCTTCAAGGGCAAGGTGATGGACGTGAAGGATGTTGCGCGTTCGCTCGACGTCACCCACGTCATGGAAGGCAGCGTGCGCAAGGCCGGCGACCGCGTCAGGATTACCGCGCAGTTGATCGACAGCGCGACCGGTGGGCATGTGTGGGCCGATCGCTACGACCGCGACCTGACCGATATTTTCGCGATACAGGACGAGATTTCGAAGGCGATTGTCGCGGCGCTGCGCGTAAAGCTGCTGCCCGACGAGAAGAAAGCGATCGAGGCGCGTGGCACATCGAGCGTCGAGGCTTACAACCTGTACCTGATGGCACGGCAGCAATGGGTGACGGGCGACTATAGCGATGTCCGCCGCGACGAAACGATCGCGCGAATTTGCCGCCAAGCGCTGTCGTTCGATCCCAATTACGCCCAGGCTTGGGCACTGATGGCGCTTGCGCAAACGCAATTGCTCCTGATGCACGGAAGAGACGTCGACGCGCTTCCCGCCGCCGAGCGGGCGCTGGAAATCAATCCCGACATCGCCGAAGCCCATTGCGTCGTCGCGCAACTGCTCGAGGAGCAGGGCAAGCAGGCCGAAGCGAATGAAAAAATGCAGACGGCGATGCGCCTGGACGGAGAATCGTGGGAGGTGAACCACGAGGCCGCGCGGCTGATGTTTCGACAGGGCCGAATTCGCGAAGCAATCCCGCTGTTCGAAAAGGCCGCTTCGCTGATGCAAAGCGACTGGCACAGTCCGATGATGCTGACGACCTGCTATCAGAGCGTCGGCGACCAGGAGGCTTTGCTTCGGTTTGCGCGATTGGCGATCGAGCGCGCCGAGATAGCGGTTGCGAAAGACCCCACGAACGCCCAAGCGCTCGCAGGCGGGTCAACCGCGCTCGCGCTCATTGGCGAGGAGCGCAGGGCGCGGGACTGGATCGATCGGGCACTGCTGGTCGATCCCGACAATGTCATCATGCGATACAATCTCGCCTGTTCGCTGGCGGCTCGCCTGGAGGACAGAGATAGGGCGATCGAAGTGATGGAGCCTTATTTCGAGCGCGTGGCCAGCCTGACCCGAATCCGGCATCTGAGCGCTGATCCGGACATGGAGAACATTCGCGACGATGCGCGCTTTCAGGAGATGCTCGCCGCCGCCAAGCAGCGGCTCGGCATGTCGGTCTAGCGGCAGGGATGGCACGCATCTTCCTCAGCTACGCCCGCGAAGACGCCGATTCGGCGAGACGAATCGCGCAAGCGGTTGGCGACGCCGGGCACGAGGTCTGGTGGGACGAGCAAATCCACGGCGGATCGCGCTTCACTTCGGCCATCGACCAAGCGCTCAAGAACGCCGAAGCTGTCATCGTCTTGTGGTCGAAGGTTTCGGTCGAATCGGCCTGGGTCCAGGACGAAGCCGCCGAAGGCCGCGATAGTGGCCGGCTCGTACCGGTCCTGATCGGCGAGACCAAGCCGCCGCTGGGCTTCCGCCAGTTCCAGTCGATCGACCTGTCGCGCTGGAGCGGCCGCGACAGCCCCGAGCTGCACGGCCTCATCGACGCGATTGGGAAGATCGTCGGTAGCAGCGGGACCGCCAAACAGGCCCAGGCGGAAAGCGAGGGCAAACCCGACACGGCCTCCATCTGCGTGCTTCCGTTCGTCAACATGAGCGGCGACCCGGAGCAGGAATATTTCAGCGACGGCATCTCCGAGGACATCATCACCGACCTCTCCAAGGTTTCGGCGCTGCGGGTGATCGCCCGCAACAGCGTCTTCAACCTCAAGGGTCGGGCGATCGACATCAAGGAAGTCGCCGAGATGTTCGGCGTCAGCTACGTTCTGGAAGGAAGCGTCCGCAAGGCGGGAGACCGGGTGCGGATCACCGCGCAGCTGATCGACGGCAAGGGCGAGGATCACGTCTGGGCCGACCGCTACGACCGCGACCTCAACGACATTTTCGCCATCCAGGACGAGATTTCCAAGGCGATCGTCGCGGCACTCCGCGTGAAGCTGTTGCCGAACGAAAGGAAGGCCATCGAGCGGCGCGGGACCAGCAATATCGAAGCTTACAAGCTCTACCTAATGGCGCGCCAGCACCTGATCAGCGGCACGTTTGGCGACATCCGCCGCGACGAGGCGATCGTCCGCATTTGCCGGCAGGCGACGGCGATGGACCCCGACTACGCCCAGGCATGGGCGCTGATGGCGCTCGCCCAATCCGAGCTGCGTTTCTGGCATGGCAAGAAAGAAGATGCGCTGCCCGCCGCCGAGCGCGCTCTGTCGATGAACCCCGATTTGCCCGAGGCGCGCTGCGTCAAGGCCCGTTATCTCGAGGAGGAAGGGCGGCAAGAAGAGGCGAACAGGGAAATCGAAACCGCGCTGCGCCTGGATCCCGAATCGTGGGAAGTGAATCGCGAGGCGGCTCGGCTGATGTTCCGCGAAGGCCGGATCGACGCGGCCATTCCCTTATTCGAGAAAGCCGCGTCGTTGATGGACTCCGACTATCACAATGTGGCGATGCTGATGACTTGCTACGAATCGGTCGGAGACCATGACAAATTGATGGATGCGGCGAAGCGGACGCTCGAGCGCGCCGAGGCGGCGATCCAGAAAGACCCGACGAACGGCGCCGCGCTAGCCGTGGGTTCTGCTGCGCTGGCCCTGTTCGGCGAAGCCGATCGCGCAAACGAATGGATGCAGCGCGCGCTGTTGCTCGACCCCGACAATCTCTCGATGCGTTACAATTTGGCGTGCGCGCAGCTCACCAATTTGAAGGACAAGGAAGGCGCGCTGGCGATGCTCCAGCCGTTCTTCGAGCAGGTGACCGCACCTGCCCACATCCGTCACCTGGAGGTCGATCCGGACATGAACGCTATCAGAGACGATGACCGGTTTCAGCAAATGCTGGCCGGCGCAAAGGCCCGGATGGGCATCGACAGCGCAGCCTAGCAGCGACTTACGGCGCAGGCGTTCCCGGCGCGCCTAATTCGACTTGCTTGCGCTTGCGACAAGCAGGTCGAGCTGGTTCTGGCAGCCGTTCTCGATCAGCACCTTCGCAGTCCCGACGAGATCGTTCGGCACGGCCCCCACCGTCACTACGTCGACGCTGCTCTTGTCGCCGGTGCCCGACCATTCGATCTGATATTGCTCGCCGCTCTTGACCGCCAGCGTGCCGGGCCAGGCCGTAAGCGCCTTGCCCGCAGCCCAGCTCAGCTTCTGCTTGCTCCCGTCGGAGGCCTGGACCTCGACGCTCGCCTCCGCCTCGGTATTCGGCCGCCACAGTTGCAGCTTGCTCGCGTCCGTGACGCAGACCTTGCCGCTCTGGGTCACGTCGATGTCCCAGATGCTCGGGTTATGCGCGACTTCGGCGGCACGGAGCGCTCCGAAGCGGCCGCGCTGGCTGGCGGCGGAGGCGAGGCTGATCTGGCTGGCCTCGAAGTTCCCGGGACCGCGCAGCGTCTTTGCCGCGCCGGGCCCGAGGATGGTCACCACGTCACCGCCCTGGAGCGTGATCTTGGCGCTGGCGGGAAGCGTCTTGCCCGGCGGATAGGCCTTGGCCGAGGGACCAAGCGATTTGACCACCACGACATTGGCCAGCGCCGCTGTCGAACTCAGGGCGATGGCAATCGCTGCGCCCCACAGCATCGGCTTCGCTCGCATCATTCCAACTCCTTCATTGCGCGTTCGCGACATTGTACTTGATGGCTTCGGCGCGCGTCAGGCAGCGCCGCGTCGATCCGTCTCCCGGCCCGTCAGGGACCGCCTTCTGCTGGTACATGATTTCGGTCAGCAGCTTTCGCGAGACGCCCATGCGGATCAGGAAGTCATTATCCTCGCTGGCGAGCAATGCCGAGTCCTGCTCGACGTCGCCGATCAGCCCGATCGCGTGATCGGTGCCCTTGGCGAGCTCCGACCGCACGGCTTGCTTGTCGGAGACGTGCGTGAACATGTGGACCGCGAAGATACCGCCTTCGTCGACGTAGCGGATGGCCCCGCCCATGAACATGAAATTGCAGGCGGAGAAGCAGGCCCAGCCATCCGGGATCCTGGTCGGAATGCCGCTCGCCCGAATAACCTTCCCGGCGGCGTTGCCCGCGCGCGCGTCGCCGCCCGGCGACCGGAGCCAGATCTCCTGCACCGGATCGTTCGCCTTGAGTGCATCCTGCAGCCGCGCCGCAACATCCTCGTCGATCTGCCCCTCCGCCTTGAGCACTCGGACGCCGCCCACGGTCTCCAGCGTGAACTTCATGGCCGGGTAGGTCGACCAGTTGAGATATTGCGGGCAGGTCGGGTTGGCGGGATCCGCCGGCTGCGCCGCGGCCACGTTCACGAGCAGAAGGCAGGCCCCCAGGCCCATTTTGATGCGCCCCGAAATCACGTCACACCCTGACGTATGCGCTCGCGCCCTTGGCCCTGCACATCTTCTTCGGCACGGTCGTCTCTTCGCCATCGACGATCACCACGTCGGTGACCGTCAGGCATTGGCCGCCATCGGCGAGCTGCTGCTGGCCAGTGACCTTCGAGGTGCCGGAGACGTTCGGCCGGCTTTCGCTAGTCCAGCTGACTTCGGTCCCGACGCCGCCGCGAACGGCCTGATCGGTCGCCTTGGCCGCTTGCTGCTGCTCCTTGCAGTCGAGCAGCTTGATGAGCTCGTCGCCGAGGTAGGATGCGGCCGGCATTGCGAGCGACCAAACCTGGCTGCTGACGCCGGCGCGGCCGAGTACGCCGCCGGCCAGACCTCCGAGCACGCTGCCGAACATCGACCGCTTGGCCTTCTTCTGCGCCGTGTCCTGGCACTTTTGGGGGTTGGCGGGTTGCGCCTGCGCATTGGGGTTCTGGGTCTGCGCGACAGCCTCGCCGCCGTTCAGGACCGCTACCGGCGCGACCGCCAGCAGCCCGGTCAAAACCAAGGCACGCAACATTGACTCCCCCCCTTTATCGCTTCGTGGAGTGAATTATCCTTTGATTTTCATAGGGTCAATGAAAGCAACGAGAATTGAGAGGGATCAGGCCGTGCCGCGGGAGCGCTTCGCCGAAACCGTGCCGGGGCCGTCGCCGAGCATCGCTTCAATGGCCTCGATCCGCCGGCTGTTGTCGGCGATGAGGTCAATGACCTCCGCCTCGCGCGCCTCGCGCTTGATCACGGTGCGAATTGCGCGCGCGATTTCTTCCGAAACCTCGGCGAGCGCGTTCTGCTCGGCGCGGCTCGGCAAGGAGCCGTCGGGGCGCGGGCCGACCAGGAGGAAGCCGATCGGCTCCTCGTCTCCCGAGCTCGGAACGAGCGGCACCCGGATCGGGAAGAGCTTGTCGGATGGCTCGCAAATGTCGGTCCGGTAATCCTGCGCGAAGACCGACGTCCGCCAGGTTTCGACCTCATCCTTGCCGAGACCGCGAACGTTGAGCACGCAGCCGTTGACGATCATGGCGGCGCGCACGGCACGCACCCCTCGGTCGACCTGCGCCAGGATCTCGCCGATCATTTCGTCGAGTGAAGCCGTCTCGCGCATGTCACGCACGCTTTGCGGCAGGTCGTTGCGTAGCAGGAACAGGTTCTTCTGGAACTTCCTTTCCGACCAGCGCTGGACCCGCTCCTGGATCGGGTTGACCATGATCGTCGCGAGCGCCGCCGCGAAGATGATTGGTCCCTGGCTGTTGGTGTTTCCGGAATAATTGTAGATGAACTGTTTGACCGCGTCCCCGGCCGCCGCGAAAATCGCCGCGACCCCCAGCGTGATCACCGCGAAATTCACCGAACGGCCGATGACGATCTCGGCGTCGTAGAGCCGATACCGCAGAAGCGCGATCAGCAAGCCGACCTGAAGGAAGAGCATGGCGAATGCGAAGCTGAGGCCCGACGCCATCTCGACGAGCAGCTGTGCTCCGAAGCTGTCGGTCGACCATTTGAGAGAATCGCAGACGATCGAGATGCAGCGCAGCACCGCGTAAGCGCTGATCCCGAACAGGGCCCAGCGGATCTGTTGCTTTTGCTCGCTCGAGTCGGTCCTTTTCAGCCGACGCAGCATGGCGAGCACGCCGATGATCATGAAGCAGATGAAATAGGTCTGGTAGATCGTACCGCGGAGAAACATCAGCAGCGGCAGGCAGGCGATCAGCCCGACCACACGCCACGACAGATTGCCGTGGGGGAACAGCAGGATGCCGGTCAGGAGCAGGATGTTGCCGAGGTCGTAGAGAGCGACATTGAAGTCGCGCGGAAGCCCCATCGCCGTCAGGAACACCGTCGAGGGCTGCTCCGCGGCAATGTTGAGGAGCACGGCGAGTGACAGCAGCGAACTCACGATGTCGCGCGCATTGCGGCGGTGGAGCAGCCACGCAGCCCACAGCAGGAACGGGTAGAAGAAGACGTGGAGCAGGTCGATGAAGCTGAGCACGGTGGGCGAGATACCGAGCGCGCGGGCACCGGCGTCGACATGCTGCTCGCCGGTCGTGACGGTCACGTCGCGCACTCGCCCGTCGGGGTCACGCACCGTCAGCGGGATTTCCGATTGGCCTTCGGCGAACACCACGTTGCCCATCAGATTGTAGGCGGGATCGTTGGCGTGCTCCGCGAGCGCCTTCTCGTTGAAGGGCATGCTCTTCGGCAGCGGGATTCCGTAAATGGCGATGATATGGTCGCCTGGAATCAGGCCGCTATCGGCGGCATGGGGTCCGACGGTGAAACGCACGACCGTCGCGTCGCGCGGCGACACAGCGAATCCCGCGCGGCTTCCAAGGAAGAGCTGCGAGTTGTTCGGCTTCTCCGTGTAGCGGTAGTAGAATCCGATAACCGGACCGGCGATCGCGAGCACCAGCACAAGCGCCCACACCGCCGTGAACAACCGATAGCCGAGCGTGTTGAACTTCGGCACGACCGGGGGCAGCCGGAACCTGCCTTTCAGCGCCTGGTCGGTCCTCGGCAAGGCAAGCAGCATCCGCTTCAGCTCCGGCGCTGATTATCTACGCATTATCATGGGCGGCGCGGACGCGGCGCGCAATCGCTATGTGCTTGAGCCGCCTTCGCTCTCGATGCCCTGCTCGCCATAGCGCGATTTGATGAAGCGGCCCTGCGTCTCGAACGCCGCCATGTCCTGCCGGGCAAGCTGTTCCGACACGTCCGACAGTGCCGCACGCGCTGCGGCGAGGCTCTCGACCAGCCGCTCATCCACCGTCTTGCCTTCGCCGTCCTGCTCCTGCCGATAGGCGCGGGGCACGTTCGCGTAGCGCTCGATCAGGCCGGGCAGGTGGATCGACATCAGCCGGCGCGCATCCTGGGCGCACGGGTCCAAAGTATCGACGCGATCGAGCGTCTGCTTGAGCGCCGGGAGGGTCGCACTGATCGCGTCGAGCTGCGGCTGCGCCGTCGCGGGAAGCCCCCGGCGGACGTGGTAGAGATACGAATCGAACCGTTCGACCATGGCGCCATTGGGAAGATCGGCCGTGGGGGCAGGGGCCGACACGACCTGCCTGCCGCCGCGTGCGATGAGGACGCCGGCCACGACGACGCTCGCAATCACGGCTGCAAGGAAGCCGAAGAGACCGATCGGGTTGAAAAAGCCGATGAAGATCGCCGCAAGCCAGACGACCACGACGCCCGCCGCCACCTTCGCCGCCGTGCGGCCCAGCCCCGCGTTCAGCCGCTCCCGTTCGCGCCGGGCGGCAGCCCGGACGGGGCCGCCGCGCTGGTCGAGCTGCTGCGTGACGCGGTCGAATCGCGCA
>NZ_WJSQ01000070.1 GCF_009720245.1 Sphingomonas segetis
GGCGTCCCCGCCGCCCGGGATCGCGCCGGAGTCCGCCCATGCCGTCCCCGCTGACCTCTACGGCCCGCCCGAAAAGCCCGCGCCGCTCGCCGTCGGCACCGAACGGATGAGCGAGATCGCGCGTGTGCTCGCGTCGGACGCGTTCGAGGGCCGCGCGCCCGGGACGGCGGGCGAGGACAAGACGATCCCGTACCTCATTGAGCAGTTCAAGGCCGCCGGCCTCGAGCCTGCGGGCGAGAATGGCGGATGGACGCAGACCGTCCCGATGATCCGCACACAACTGAAGGCGCCGGTGAACATATCCGTGAGCGAGGCGGGGCAGAGCCTGCCGCTGCGCTTTCCCGAAGATGTCTATCTCGGGACCGTCCGGCCGGTCGATCGGGTTCGGATCGCGAGCGCGCCGATGGTGTTCGTCGGCTACGGCGTGACCGCGCCCGAGCGCGGCTGGGACGATTTCAAGGGCGTGGACCTGACGGGCAAGGTTGCTGTCATGCTGGTCAACGACCCGGACTTCGAGGCCGCGCCGGGGGAGGCGGTCGCCGGCAAGTTCTCCGGCAAGACCATGACTTATTACGGCCGCTGGACCTACAAGTACGAGGAGGCGGCGCGGCGCGGCGCAATCGCTGCGCTGGTCGTCCATGAAACCGATGCCGCGGGCTACCCGTGGACCGTGGTCAAGAGCCCGGCGGGCGAGAATTACGCGATCGCGCTGCCCGCGGATGCGCCGCAGCCGGTGCTGCTGCAGGGCTGGATTCAGCGCGATGCGATGGCAGCGCTGCTCAAGCGCGCCGGCCAGGACTATGAAACCGTCAAGCGGGAGGCGCGCACTTCCGGGTTCAGGCCGATCGACCTCAAGGCGAAGCTCTCCGCCGACATCCCCGTTACCGTGGCACGCATCACCAGCCGAAATGTGCTCGGCAAGATAACCGGCGCGACCTATCCGAACGAAACGATCAGCTACGGGGGCCATTGGGACGCTTACGGCATCGGTCCGCCCGACGCGCAGGGGCGCACGATCCGCCCGGGGGCAGCGGACGACGCGCTGGGGCTGGCGGCGATGATCGAGAATGCGAGGGCTTTCGCGGCCGGGCCGCGGCTGCAGCGCACGCTGTTATTCGCCGCCTGGACGGGGGAGGAGCGGGGCCTGCTCGGCTCTGAATATTATGCGCAGCACCCTTTGTTCCCAATGGAGACAATGGTCGCGAACCTGACCTTCGACACGCTGCAGTGGAACGGGCCGGTCAAGGACGCGGTGCTGGTCGGGCGCGGCCAGAGCGGCGACATGGAGGCGTTGCTCGCCGACGCCGCTAGCGCCCAGGGCCGCACCGTCACGGACGAGAACCACCCCGAGCGCGGGCTGTTCTACCGCGCCGACCATTTCTCCTTCGCCAAGCGCGGAGTCCCGGTGCTGCTCGATATGGCGCTGGCCGGCGCCTACGACATGGTCGACGGACGCCGCCCCGCGGGAGAGAAGTGGCTGAGCGACTTCACGTCCAACTGCTATCACCAGACCTGCGATACCTGGTCGCCGAGTTGGGATCTGCGCGGAGCAGCGCAGGAAGCGGAGCTGTTCCATGCGATCGGGGAGCGCCTGGCGAACAGCCGTGAATGGCCGCAGTGGAGCGCAAGCTCCGAGTTCGCGAAGGTGCGGGGGAAGAGCGACGCCGCCCGGACGGCGAGCGGGCGGCAGAAGGGCGAGCGCGGGCACTGAGCCGCGGAACCGGACGCGGCCTGGTTGCGTCTGATGGTCGAATGAGGGGAGCACCAGCTTCGATCCGCTTTGGCGCCGCTGCGCTGCTCGCGCTCCTGCTGGCGTTGCGGTCGCTGGCGCCAGCAGGGTTCATGCCGGCTTTCGATCACGGGTCGGTAACCATCGTCGTCTGTCCCGGCACCAGCGGGGCCGTGCCTGCAATGAGCGGTCACGGCGACGACAAGAGCTTCCATCAGCCCTGCCCCTATGCGGCCGCTTCGGCGCTGTCCGCGCTCGCGCCGGGCTCGACGCCGTCCATCGCGATCCTGTTCTTCGCCGTCGCGCTGCTGCTCGGCCGCACCTTCCTGTTCGTCGAGCGGAGCTCGGGCCGCGAACGGCCGCCGTCAAGAGGGCCGCCGATCCTCGCCTGAGCTCCCTGCAACTCGCTCAGACACGAGGTCATTCATGAAGAAAATGCTTTGCGCGCCGGTTGCGGCGCTCCTCGCCTTTCCGGCAACGCCGGCGCTCGCCGACCATATGGGGGCGAGCGGATTCGGCTCCGGCGGCGGGATCACGGTGTTCGATCCCGATACGCTCGACGGCGGCCATTGGGCAGCAGGTCTCCGCCTCTCCTACACGCGTCCCGAGCAGCGCCCGGATGCCGATCTCGCCGCGCTGGCAGCGAGGCACATTCATGCGCACAACACCGATTACAACCTGAATGCGTCCGTGGGCCTGGCCTACGGCGTCTCGCACCATCTGACCGTCTCCGCGGAGCTGCCGTACGTGCACCGGCACGACTTGCGAGAAGGCGCCCATGCCCACGTCGGCGAGTCAGCGGTGAGCGGGGTCGAGCAGCTGGGCACCGTGGCCGGCATCGGCGACCTCAACCTCCTCGCCAAGTACCGCCTGAGCGAAGGCGAAGCCGCGGGCTTCGCGCTAATCGGCGGGATCAAGCTCCCGACCGGTAGCACTCACAAGCGCGCTCCCGACGGCGAGCGGCTCGAAACCGAACACCAGCCGGGATCGGGCAGCTGGGACCCGATCGTCGGCGCGTCGGCTTCCACCCGCATGGGATCGATCCGACTCACTGCAAGCGGCCTTTACCAGTTCTCGACCAAGGGCGCGCAGCACACGCGGCTCGGCAACCGCTTCCAGGGCGGGATTGCCCTGTCGCACCGTTTCGGCCCGGCGCCGCATGTGCATGCGCCCAGCCACAATCATCACCACGGCGACGAGCTGGACGAGCATCACGAACATGCGCACTCGAGCTGGGACGGGTTCGTCGAGCTCGGCGGCGAATGGGAAGCGCGGCAGAAGATCGGCGGCCAGATCGAGGAGGCGAGCGGGGGCAAATGGGCGTGGGTGGCGCCGGGTTTTCGTTTCAATTCCGCGTCCGGCTGGTCGGCGGCGGCGGCTTTGGCGATTCCCGTTTGGCAGCGCATCCGAGCCTCGCATCCTGACAACCGCTATCGGCTGACGCTGTCGTTGGGCCGGGCGTTCTGAGGATTACGGGGAGAACACGAACCGTAGCGTCAGCTGAGGCGACTCGAACCGTCGTTGGCCGCGATCGGCGGGATCCGCGGCAGATACCCACGGTTCACGAGATCGAGCACCGTTCCCAGGAACAGCGCGCGCGACCGCTCGTCACCGGGCAGATCGGCGAGCTTGCCGGGATAGGGATAATCGGGCGGATGATAGGGCAGGCGAAGCGCGGCGGAGCGGACCCCAGCGGCATCCTTGAAGAAACCGTCGACGATCGGCACTGGCAGGCGGCCGCCGATCAGCTGCAGGGAGGCCCACGTCTGGATTGAGCGCGAAGTACGGAATGTCGGCAGTCGGTTGGTCCATCAGGCGCCGAGCATCCTCTTCACGCCGCGCGCGGCCTGGCGGAGGCGTTGTTCGTTCTCGACCAGGGCGATTCGAACATGCCCTTCGCCTTCTTCTCCGAATCCTACGCCGGGGGCGACGGCCACATGGGCTTCGGTGAGCAGCTTCTTGGCGAACTCCATGGAGCCGAGATTGTGGAAGCGCTCGGGGATTGGCGCCCAGGCGAACATGCTCGCCTGGGGGACTGGGATGTCCCACCCGGCGCGGCCGAAGCATTCGACCAGCACGTCGCGACGCTTCTTGTAGAGTGCGCGGTTGGCGGCGACGATGTCCTGCGGGCCGTTGAGCGCGGCGACCGCGGCGGCCTGGACCGGTGTGAAGGCGCCATAGTCGAGATAGGACTTCACCCGGGCGAGCGCCTCGATCAGCCGCGCGTTGCCGACCGCGAACCCGATCCGCCAGCCCGCCATCGAGTAGGTCTTGCTCATCGAGGTGAACTCGACCGCGACTTCCTTCGCGCCTTCTACCTGGAGGATCGACGGGGTCGGCGCGTCGCCGAAATAGATTTCAGCGTAGGCGAGGTCGGAAATGACGATCAGCTCGTGCTCGCGGGCGAAGGCGACGAGGCGCTCGTAGAAGGGCAGGTCCGCGACATAAGCGGTGGGGTTGGACGGATATCCGATCACCAGCACCTTCGGCCGCGGCACGGTGTAGCGCATGGCGTTGGTCAGGCGCTCGAAGAACGCTTCGCCCGGTGCGGCCGGGATGGAGCGGATCGCGGCGCCGGCGATGATGAAGCCGAAGCTGTGGATCGGATAGGACGGGTTGGGCGCGAGCACGACGTCGCCGGGCGCGGTGATCGCCTGAGCGAGATTGGCGAGCCCTTCTTTCGAGCCCAAGGTGACAATGACCTCCTTGTCGGGGTCGACGGCCACGCCGAAGCGCCGCTGGTAATAAGCCGCCTGCGCTTTCCTCAGGCCCGGGATGCCGCGGCTCGCGGAATAGCGGTGGACGTGCGGCTTGTTCGCGACCTCCGCCAGCTTGTCGATGACGTGCTTCGGCGGCGAACCATCGGGGTTGCCCATGCCGAGGTCGACAATGTCCTCGCCGCGTGCGCGCGCGCCGGCCTTCATGGCGTTGACCTCGGCGAAGACGTAGGGCGGCAGGCGCTGGATTCGGTAGAACTCGTCGGTCATCCGAGCGTCATTGCGAGGAGCGGAGCGGCGAAGCAATCCAGTTATTCATTGTCACGAAGCCGCGGAGATCGCGAAGAGCTCGGCCCTGACTTCGCGCCTTCGCGTGACTACAGCTAGATTGGCCCGCTCACCGATACGTGGGCGCCGTCCGCATCGCGGATCTGAGCGATGTGGAGGCCATGCTCCTCCTTGGGCTCCCCGGTGAATTCGACCCCGACCTGGTCGCGGCGGGAGTAGAATTCGCCGAGATCATCGACGCTGAAGCCGAGCTCGATCGAGCCGGCGGCGTTCTTTTCGGATGCAGGGTGAAGCGCGAGGACCGTCTCGCCCGTCGCGAACTCGCTCCAGAAGGGGGACTGAAATTTGAGCTCGAGCCCGAGCTTGTCGCGGTAGAAGCCGATCGCCCGATCCATGTCGGCGACATACTCGATCGCGTAGGTGAGGCGCATTGTCCTTCTCCTATCGAGGTAGCAGCGCGTACGTGCGGCGGAAGGCGCGGGTCTCGGCCGCGGTGAACGAGGTCCCGGGGCCTTTCGCAGCGTTCTCGGGCACGCCGGTCACGAAATAGGCGATTCCGAGCCCGTTCGCGCGATCGATCCAGATGCCGCTCTTGAGGCCGTAGGCGTCGCCGGCGTGGCCGACGAGCGTGCGGCCGCGCGTGCCCATGTCGTCGGCGCAGCCCGGGGCTGGCGTGGGGATCTGCTGCGTCGCGCGGCCGTAGCTGCAGTAGAAACCGTGGTCGGTGATGCCGTTGCTGCCGTCGGAGCGCCAGACCTGCGTCAGGAGGGTGTCGACCGACTGCGGCGAGAGGAGGCGGACTCCGTCCAGCGTGCCGCCGTTGAGGAGCATGCGTCCGACTCGGGCGAGGCCGCGCGCGGAGATGCGCAAGCCGCCCTGCGGGGCGAAGAGTGAGCCGTTCTCGCCGGGCTTCCAGCGGGTGAGGTCGCACGCTTCGCCTTCGCTCACCTGCACCGCGCAGGCGGGACGCTGACCGTGGAGATCGTCCTTGAGCGGCTCGCCGGCCGGAGAGTCGAGCTCGACCGCCTGCGCGGCGGCGGCGTCGCTGCAGGTCGGCCAGTTGTAGCACGAGTCGAGCTTCATCGGCTCGAGCACCTCGCGGCGCATCCAGATGTCGAACCGCTCGCCGGTGACCTTCTCGACAATCGAAGCGACGATGGGGAAGTTCATGTTGGCGTATTTGAAATAATTGTCGCCCGGGCCGAGCTGCGGATCCCAGTTCAACGGGTCCTGCATTGCGGCCTGGAGCGAGCCGCCGAGCGGGATCGCATAATCGTCGTCATGCTCCCGGACCGAGCTGGTGTGCGAGAGCAGCATTGCGAGCGTGATCGAACGGTCGCGGAAGCCCGGGTTGCGCAGCGGCCATCCGAGCCAGTGCGAGACGCCGCTGGAGAGGTCGAGCCTGCCTTGCTCCACCAGCTTCATGACTCCGATCGCGACGACCAGCTTGCTGATCGAGGCGACACGGGCCGGATCGTCGGCGGTGACCCGGCGGCCGAACCGGGGATCGGCAATGCCCTCGGCGAAGCTCGCGATCTCGCCGTTGCGGTCGAACGCGACTCCGACCTGCGCGTGCACCGGCGGCTCGCTCGGGCGCAGGGTCGCGCAGGCGGAGAGGACGAGCACGGCAAGAACGATCCCCACGCGCATCGGCCGGAGCCTAATCCCGATACTGCGGCAATGACCAGCCGCGGGAGATCGCGGCGGCGCGAAGCGCGAAGCCCGCGACCACCGCGACCAGTGCGGCGAGCCACGGGACGAGCCCGGCGAGCGCAAGCCCGACGAACAGCCCCGCCGACAGCGCTGCCGCCGTGACATAGAGCTCAGGCCGCATCAGGATCGACGGCTCGCCCGCGAGCACGTCGCGGATGATCCCGCCGACGCAGGCCGTCATCACGCCCATCGCGAAGGCCGGCACCGGTGCCAGACCGTAGGCCAATGCCTTGGCGGCGCCGTAGGTCGCGTAAGCGGTGATCCCCGCCGCATCGAACCACAATAGCGCGCGGCCGGCGAACCGCCGCCTGCTGGTCAGCCACACGATCAGCGCGGCGGCGATGCAGATCAGCAGCATGGCGTTGCTGTGGACCCAGAACACCGGCGCGCCGATCAGCAGGTCGCGCAGGGTACCGCCGCCGACGCCGGTAATCACGGCGAAGAAGATGAAGGTGACGAGGGTCTGCTTCTTTTCCGCGGCGAGCAGCGCGCCTGACACTGCGAACACGGCAATTCCAAAATAATCGAGCAGGACGAGCGCGGTCGGGAGGGGCGAGGCATCCGTCATGCGGGACTTGATCCGGCATCTACCTGCCTTGGGCAAGCAGAAGGTGGACCCCAGCTTTCGCCGGGGTGACGGGGTGCGCGGCGAAGGCCTATATCGCCGCCATGACCGACCAACCCGAGACGAGCGCGATTCCCAGCCTTGAGGACTGGCAGCACTGGACGCTGGTGATGGGGCGCGCCCAGCAGATGCTGATGGAGTTCTGGGCCGAGCAGATGAAGGCGGGGCAGCCGATGCCGAGCTGGTCGCAGCCGGCGTTCGGTTTCGGCGAGCAGCCCGCCGCGTCTGACCCGATGGCGCTGATGAGCGCGGGCGCCCAGGCCTGGGCCAAGGGACTCGAGACCTGGGGCAAGATGCTCGGCGGCGTGACGGCGACGCCTTCGCCTGAGGAGAAGGAGCGCAAGGACCGCCGCTTCGCTGCGCCCGAATGGCGCGAGAATCCGATCTTCGACACGATCCGCCAGACTTACTTGCGGGTCTCAGACCAGCTGCTCGGTACCGCCGACCAGATCGAGGGCATCGACGCCGACACGCGCGAGAGGCTGCGCTTCGCGACGCGCAGCTTCGTCGATGCGATGAGCCCGTCCAACTTCGCGCTGACCAACCCGCAGGTGCTCAAGCGCACGCTGGAGACGCGCGGCGAGAATCTGCTCAAGGGCCTCGCCAACATGCTCAATGATATTGCGGCGGGCCAGCTGACGCAGACCAAGCCCGGCGTGTTCGAGGTCGGCAGGAATCTCGCGACGACGCCGGGCAAGGTCGTCAAGCAGACGCCGCTCTACCAGCTGATCCAGTACACGCCGGCGACTGACCAAGTGATGAAGACGCCGGTCTTGATCTTCCCGCCGTGGATCAACCGCTTCTACATTCTCGACCTCAGCCCGGAGAAGAGCTTCGTCAAATGGTGCGTCGACAACGGCGTGACCCTGTTCATGGTGAGCTGGAAGTCGGCCGACGAGAGCATCGCCGACGCGTCCCTCGACGATTATGTGCTCAACGGGCAGCTCGACGCGATCGACACGGTGCGCGACCTGCTCCGAGTCGAGGGCGTGCATGCGATCGGCTATTGCGTCGCGGGCACGACGCTGGCGGCGGCCCTCGCCTACCTTCAGACCAGGGGCGAGGCGAACAAGGTCAAGTCCGCGACCTTCCTGACGGCTCAAGTCGATTTCGCCGAAGCGGGCGACCTCAAGCTGTTCACCGGGCCAGAGACGATGGGGCTGCTCGACCAGCTGACCAAGGAGAAGGGCTATCTCGACGGCCGTTACATGGCGGCGACCTTCAACCTGCTGCGCGGCCGCGACCTCATCTGGAGCTATGTCGTCAACAACTATCTGCTCGGTGACGAGCCCGCGCCGTTCGACCTGCTCTACTGGAACAGCGACACGACGAACCTCCCCGCCGGCTGGCACCGGGCTTACCTCGAAGACCTCTACAAAGGGAACAAGCTTGCCGAAAAGGGCGGGATCACCGTCGCGGGAACGCCGGTCGACATCGACCAGGTGACCACGCCCACATACGTCCAGGCGGGGCGCGAGGACCACATCGCCCCGCCGCAGAGCGTGTGGAAGATCATGAACCATTTCGCCGGGCCGAAGCGGTTCGTGCTCGCGGGCTCCGGGCATATCGCCGGCGTCGTGAATCCGCCGGCCGCGCAAAAATACCAATATTGGATCAACGACCGGCCGTGCTGCACGCTCGACTCGTTCATCGACGGAGCGAAAGAGCACAAGGGAAGCTGGTGGCCCGACTGGCTCGCGTGGCTGAAGAAGCAGGATGGCGAGATGGTCAGGGCCGAGGGTGCGCGCGTGCCCGGCAAGGGCAAGCTGAGGGCGCTCGAGGACGCCCCGGGGACCTATGTCAAATCCCGCTGACGCCTTGACTCTCCGGCTCGCCCGGCCGGAGGAGCATCAGCAACTCGAGGAGCTGCAGCGCCGCGCGTCGCTCGAGCTGCCGGAATATCGCGACCAGCTGATCGCCAACCCCGGCGCCATTTATCTGCCCGAAGGTCAGATCGCGAACGGGCAGGTGATCGTCGCGGAGGTCGGCGGGCAAATCGTGGGCTTTGCCGCGGTGGTCGGCGGAGAGCTCGACGGACTGTTCGTGGAGCCGGACCTGTGGGGTCAGGGGATCGGGCGCACGCTGGTCGATGCAGCGACGCACGAGGCGCGGCGGCGCGGGCTCGCACTCAAGGTGATTGCGAGTCCGCGCGCGAAGCGTTTTTACGAGAGCTGCGGGTTCACGGTAGAAGGCGATGAGCAGACACGGTTCGGTCCGGCGCTCCGCATGACGAAGTAAGGCGACCTAGCAGTTCTGATACTTCCAGTGCCGGCGCTTGCCCTCTGACAGCCATTCGATGGCGGTCGCGATGCGCTTCTGCCGCGTTGCGTCCTGCTTGGCCTCGCCGATCCACTCGAAATAGTCGCGCTGGGCAGAGGGCGGAAAGCCGTCGAGCGCCGCCTTGGCCTTGGGCGCATTCGCGAGGGCGGCGGCGAACTCCGGATGCATTTCGGGCGGCGGTTTCGGAGCATGCTTCGTCTTGCGCGGCGCCGGAGCGTTCTTCGCCATGTCCGCCGCTTCGCGGATCAGGCGGTCGAGCTCCGCATCGGGCGGCAGCTCGTCGAGCGAGCCGATCTTGCCGAACTGACCCATCGCGTCGGCATTCGCATCGTCGCCGCGAAGCTCCTGTCCGCGCCAGAAGTTGAGCGCCATGTGCGCTTTGAACGCCGCGGTGATCAGGACGATTTTGCCGCCGACCATATAGGCCGGCATGCTCCACTTCATCGCTTCCTGGATGTCGGGGACGACCGCGTGTACGCGCTCACGCACCTTTTCGAGGATCGGCCGGGCGAACGGTTGCGCCGTGGCGATGTAGCCGTCGATGCGCGGCTCTCGGCTCAGATGATCCCTCCGCCGAGCATCAGCCGGACGACGCCGACCACGATCACGAACAGGTTGAGGTTGCGCCCGGCGGTCCCGCGCGACATCATCCCGATCACCGCGCCGATGATCGCCAGCGGGATAATCAGCCAATTGGCCCAGCCGAGCAGCGGGATGAAGGCGACGACCGCGCAGACGAGCGCGACGAAGCCGATGATCAGCGAGACGATGTTGAACATAAGCGGCTTTCTAGCATCATTCGGGCGCCTGCGGCAGCTTGGGCGCGCGGAGCATCGCGATCACGTAGAGGACGAGCGCCGCCCAAATGGCGGCGAACGCGACCGCATGGGCGGTGGTGAACGCTTCGCCATACAACAGCACCGCGATCAGGAACTGAACCGTCGGCGCGAGGAACTGGAGCATGCCGAGCGTCGAATAGGCAAGGCGCCTCGCGGCGGCGGTGAAGAGCAGGAGCGGCGTCGTCGAAACGACTCCGGCGAGGAGGAGCAGACCGGTTTCGCGTGAAGTCGTTCCGAACACCGGCTGCGACGCGAGCGCGCCCCAGCCCAGCCAGGCAAACGCGAGCGGCAGCAGGATCGCGGTTTCGATGGCTAGCCCGCTGAGAGCGTCGGCGGGCACGATCTTGCGAAGGAGGCCGTAGAGCGCGAAGCTGATGCACAGCGAAAGGCTGAGCCACAGCTGGCCGAGCGCTCCAGCGGCGAGCACGCTGATGCCGGTCGCGGCAATGGCGACGGCGGTCCATTGCATGCGGCTGAGCTTTTCGCCCAGCACGAACCGGCCGAGCAGGACATTGGCGAGCGGGTTGAGATAATAGCCGAAGCTCGCCGCGAGGATGTGCCCGCCAGTGACTGCATAGACGTAGAGCAGCCAGTTGCCGCCGATCAGGAGTGCCGTGACGAGCAGGATTGCGAGCGTGCGCGGCTGCGACAGCGCTGCTCTGATCTTGTCCCAGCTGCGTGTGACGATCACCAGGAGCGCGAGGAACGGCAACGACCAGAGCACCCGGTGGGCGACGATGTCGACCGCGGGCACGGCGGCGATCGCCTTGAAATAGATCGGGAGGACGCCCCACAAACCGTAGGCGGCCAGCCCGAGGAGGAATCCGCCCCGCGAGCCGTGCGGCTGCGTTCGGGCCGCCGCAACTTTGGGGCTTTCGGGCGCGTTCATTTCGCGGGCGCGTAGCGGCGGTGAGCGTTCAGTGAAAGCTTATGTTCAACGCGGCATGAGTTGAAAGGCGGGCGGGGGCCTGTCACTGTCGGGGAGGGGTGAACATCTTGTCGCTGAACCGTCGCACTCGTCTGCAAATCGCCCGGGCAACGGCGCTGATCGCGCTCGCGCTGCTCGCCGGCTGCGCGACGAAGCCGAAGCTGCCGCCTGGGGTGACGCCGTCGGTCGAGGTGGGGCCGCCGCTAAAATCCGAAGCGTGGAAGGCGGTTGCGACCGACGCGGACGAGGACCGGCTCGCTCGGCTCGGCCTTGCGTGGCAGGAGGCGCTCGCCGACGCGAAGAAGAGCGATCCAGGCGATGTTGCAAGGGAGGACAAGCTGCTGCTGCCTCGTTCGGCGCTGCCGATGCCCGCTCCGACGCCCGGCAGCTACAATTGCCGGATGATCGCGCTTGGCAGGGTGACGGCGAAGGACAAGCCGTACGAGAGCTTCAGGCCCTTCTTCTGCTACGTCCAGGTTGAGGACGGCCAGCTGACGATCGTCAAGCAGACCGGCAGCCAGCGCCCCGCCGGACGGCTGTGGGAAGATGACGAGGCCACACGCATGATCTTCCTCGGCAGCCTCGCGCTTCGCGACGAGGAAGCGCCGCTCGCTTATGGCGACGATCCGAAGCGGAACATGGCCGGCGTGTTCGAGCGCATCGCGCCGTTCAAATGGCGGCTCGTGATTCCGTGGCCGCAAAGCGGTTCCAAGCTCAACATCTTCGAGCTCACGCCGGTCGACTTCGCCAACCAGCCGAAGTGAGCGAAGCAGGGCTGCTGGCCGATCCCGCCGAGGTGCGGGCAATCCTCATTGCCTCCGCCCGGGCCAGGCAGGCGATCAGCTATTCCGAAGTGCTGGAGCTGCTCGGCCATCATTTCACTCGGCCCAAGATGCGCCAGCTGTGCAAGGTGCTGACGTTCATCGACGACGAGGCGGAGGAGCGGGGGGAGCCGGAGCTCGCCGTCCTTGTCGTGCGCCAGTCCGACGGCCTGCCGGGGCAGGGCTGGTGGGTCGGCGGCGCGAAGAAACATGGCTACACCGGCCTGTGGGAGGGACCTGGGGCGATGAAGCTGGTCAAGAAGATCCAGCGGCAGGCGTTCGATTTCTGGAACAGCCATCATTTCGAGGAGCGTTAGCATCGAAGCAATTCAGTCCCGGCCGCTGGATTTCTTCGCTCCGCTCGCAATGACGAAACCCGCCTGTTAAGCGCCCCCGCAATGTCCGACCCCCGCACATTCACCGTATCTGAAGATGACGACGGCATCCGGCTTGACCGCTGGTTCAAGCGGCACATGCCCGAGGTAAGCTTCAACATCGTCTCGCGCTGGGCGCGGACCGGGCAGCTGCGGGTCGCCGGGAAGCGTGCGGTGCCGGGCGACCGGATCGAGGCCGGGCAGGAGATCCGGATTCCTCCGCTCGAAGCGGCGCCGGCGAGGACGGCGCGGCCGGAGAAGCGCCGTGACGCGCTGACGCAGGACGAGGAGCAGTTCGTCCGCGACATGGTGATCCATGAGGATGCCAGCGCATTCGTGCTCAACAAGCCGCCGGGGCTGGCGACGCAGGGTGGGACCAAGACCACCCAGCACCTCGATCGCCTGCTCGACGGCCTTTCGGACGATAGCGGCCGGCCCAAGCTAGTCCACCGGCTCGACAAGGACACGTCGGGTGCGCTGCTCGTCGCCCGAAGCGCGCGGGCGGCGGGCCATTTTGCCAAGGCCTTCTCCGGCCGCACGGCACGCAAGGTCTATTGGGCGCTGGTGGTCGGCGTGCCCGACGCGGCCGAGGGAATGATCGACGCGCCGCTGGCCAAGCAGCCGGGGACGGGCGGGGAAAAGATGCACATCAGCGAGGAGCACGGCCTTCCCGCCAGAACACGGTGGCGGCTCGTGGACCGTGCCGGCAACCGCGCCGCGTGGGTCGAGCTGCAGCCCCTGACCGGGCGCACCCACCAGTTGCGTGCCCACATGGCGGCGATCGGCCATCCGATCGTCGGCGACGCGAAATATGGCGGCGCGGAAGCCTTCCTGACGGGCGGGATCAGCCGCAAGCTCCACCTCCACGCGCGCCGCATCCGCATCGACGCGCCCGACGGCGGCGCGATCGACGTCACCGCAGAGCTCCCGCCGCATATTTCCGAAAGCCTGGCGACGCTCGGCTTCGACCCGCTGGCCGGAGATTCGCTTCCGCTCGAGCTCAAAGCGCCGCCCTCGGCCGAGGCCAAGCAGCGCAAGGTCGCGGCGGCGGCCAAGGCGCGGCG
>NZ_WJSQ01000071.1 GCF_009720245.1 Sphingomonas segetis
ACCTCCTTCTCGATGTCGGCGAAGTTCGAATCCTTCGACCGTTTCGAAAATTCACCGCCGAGGATTTCCTCCCAGTTCGGGCCCCATTGGATCTTCTCCATCCGCTCGTCCGTGATCAGCGAGCGCGCCGACGGCCGCGCCGCCTGCAGCACCGACCGCCGCACCAGTGGCAATGTCTGCATTGGTCCGCGGGTTGCTGGTGCACGCGCCAAGCGCGGCCGTCCCTGCAAGCGTCAGGGCCAGAATGGATTTACGCATCGCTCTTTCTCCCGTTCTATTGAGCTGCCGGAACATGCGCCGCACGCAAGACAACCGCCACGCGGCGGTGCATGTTACAAGCGCAGGAACGACGATTGCGGCTCATCGTTCCGCAACCGCGACAAAGACCGGCTAGAGGGATTGTTCCAATCCTTCAACGGTATTTGGCAAGCTGTTGATTTCGATAAGGAAAGACGAACCGGAATGAAGGCAACCATCTATCACAACCCGATGTGCGGCACATCGCGCAAAACCCTCGATATCCTGCGCGATTCCGGTTGCGACGTGTGGATCCGTGAATATCTCAAGGAACCCCCCTCGCGCGACGAACTGAAGCAGCTGTACGACCAAGCGGGAATCACGCCGCGCGAGGGGCTGCGCGCGAAAGAGCCGGTGGCCGAAGAGCTCGGCCTCACTCGCCCCGGCGTCACCGACGACGAGGTGCTCGACGCGATGGTCAAGCACCCGGTCCTGATCGAGCGGCCGATCGTCGAAACCGCCAACGGCGTCCGCCTCTGCCGCCCGCAAGACAAGGTGCGCGAGATTCTCTAGGTTCGTCATCCCCGCGAAAGCGGGGACCCAGCGAGAGAAGAAAAGCTGGGTTCCCGCTTTCGCCGGAACGACGAGGTAAGTGGCGCGACGCATAATGAGCCCGATGACTCGCCTTGACCCGCGCCTCCTCCTCCAGGGCTATGCCACCGGCATCTTTCCGATGGCCGACAGCCGCAACGCAGACGAGCTGTTCTGGGTCGAGCCGCGCAACCGGGCGATCATCCCGCTCGACGGCTTCCACCTCTCGCGCTCGCTTCGCAGGACGCTGCGGTCGGGCAGGTTTACCGTCACCCACGACCGCGACTTCGCCGGGGTGATCGCCGCCTGCGCCGACCGCGACGAGACCTGGATCAACGACGAGATCGAGCATGCGATGATAGCGCTCCACGGCTCAGGTCACGCCCATTCGATCGAGGTGTGGGATGGAGACGAGCCCGGAGCCGACCTCGTCGGCGGCCTCTACGGCGTGAACCTTGGCCGTGCCTTTTTCGGCGAGAGCATGTTTAGCCGCCGCACCGACGCCTCGAAGGTCGCGCTGGCCTGGCTCGTCGCCCGTTTGAGGGTGGGCAAATTCGCTCTCCTCGACTGCCAGTTCATGACCGAGCATCTCGCCTCGCTCGGCGCGATCAGCGTCTCGCGCGAGACTTATGTGGCGTTGCTCTCGGCGGCGCTCGGCGGCGACGGCGCGGGCGCGGGCGCTGGCGCTTCGCCCGAATTGCCGGCGGAGTTCGAGCCGGGAGTCGATTCGCCGCCCGATTTCACCGCGCTCGACCGGTTGCTCGAGCTTGCCGGCGTGTTGGGCGCCGGCGCGCCCGCCGGATACGTCATCGCGCAGCTCTTGGGCCACACGTCGTAGACCGGGTGCTCGACGACGTTGAGCGATGGCGATTCTTTGTAGACCCAGCCCGAGAACACTCGGCCCCAGCTGTCGTCGGGGCGCTGCACGTCAAGCTGGATGAAGGCGCCGGTCAGCTGCTCTTCCTCCCACGGCGCGGTCTTCTCGCAGGCGCGCAGGCGCACGATTGCGTCCTTCCACCGCACCGACTGGCCCGGCCGGAGAGTCACGTTCTGGACGATTCCGTTGCGCTTGTTGAGGATGCCGAGCACCGCCACCCGCTGCGTCATCGGCGTGACTCCGCCCTGTCCCGCGGCCGTCGCTCGGACATTCGTCGCCGCGGGCGCGGGCGCTTCATGCTGCTCGGCGCCGCGGTCGCACCCGGCCAGCGCCAGCCCGATCAGCAGCGGTGCGGCAAGCCTGCTCACGCTTATTCTGGGATCCAGGGCTCATAATCGCCCGTCGAGGCGGGCCGGATGCGCCCGCTCCCCAGCGCGCCGTCGGGGCGGAAGGCTTCCATCGTCCCGGTGAGGTTCGGCGTCGGCTTCTGCTGGAACTTGCGCGCCGGCGGCAGCGCCTTGTCCGGCAGATCCTCGATCGTGCCGCGGAGCCACGCCTGCCAGTTGGGCGGAACCCGGCTGCCGTCATTGCTGCCGTTGTAGATCACCCACCGCCGCCACGGCCGCTTGGCGTCCTGGTAATAGACGTTCCCGGCGTCGTCCTTGCCCACCTCGGTGCCGAAACGGCGGGACCACAACGCAGTGCCGACGGTCGCGCCGTTCCACCAGGTGAATGTTTTCGACCAGAAACCCATGGGAGGCTGCCTCTGCCCCGTCATTGCGAGCAGCGCAAGCGACGAAGCAATCCAGTCCACCGACGCTTGTGGATTGCTTCGCTACGGTTGCATCGACGAGCGGCTCACCGCTCCCACTCCACCCTGTCTCCTTCCCGGATGCCGAGCTCGGCCGCGCGTCCGCCGCGGAGCTCGAGCACCGCGGCGACCGGCTCACCCGCCGGTACCGACGTCTCGTCGAGCGGCTTGGCAGTGACGATCCGCGCGATCGTGCCGTCGGCGCGGATGAAGACCATGTCGAGCGGGATCAACGTGTTCTTCATCCAGAAGCCGACATTCTGCGGCGGGTCGTAGGGGAAGATCATCCCGCGATCGCCAGGCAGCGAGCGGACGAACATCAGGCCGTGCTGCTGCTGCTCACCGGTCGCGGCGACATCGACCGTGAAACGGTGATCGCCGTTCGCCGAATGGATGGTCAGCGGCACTCGGGCGAGCCCCACCTGCGGCGAGCCTTGGTCGACGTGGGCATTTTGCGCCGGGGCCTGCGGGCTGCACGCGGCGAAGGCGGCGAAGGCGACTGCTAGTCCGGCGATCCGAAGGCGCGCAGCTCGACGGCCGTCAGGCCTTTTCCGCTCGGAGCGATCCGCGCTTCCAGCTTCTGCCCCGGTTCGAGCTCGGGAAGGTGCGCCGTCCGCACCGTTTCCATGTGCACGAACACGTCCTCGCCGCCGAGCTCCTCCGGCCGCTTGACGAAGCCATAGCCGCGAACGCGGTTGAACCATTTGACCTCCACCGGCTCGAACTCGCCCGCCGCGTCGACCAGCGCCTTGCGGTCGGCGCGCTCGGCCGGGTGAATGGACGAGCGCGGTTGCTGGGGCAAGGCCGAGCTGAGGTCGATCGACAGGATCTTCTTGGCCTGCAGCCCGCGCGGGAGCCGCACCGGCACGCACTCGATGATCGCTCCCTCCGGCACGCTGCGGCGGCCGTGCTCGCGGAGCACGCTGAAGTGCAGCAGGATGTCGCCATCGAGCTGGTCGCTGACCAGGAAGCCGAACCCGCGCGTCGCGTCGAACCATTTGACGCGGCCCGTGACGGGCGGAAGCTCGGCATCGGCCATGTCATCCCTCGACTCGACGATCGGCTGCGGCCCTCCTTGGCCCAAACTGGCGAACGCGCTTACCATCCGTGCTCATTAACATGCAGTTTAGTGTCGGGAAACCGACTTTAGTGCGATGCCCCCGGGCAGTGCTCGCGCAGCTCCTCCACGTCGACCTCCACCCCCGGCGCCATGCCGGAGATTGCGCGCGCAAGGGCGAAAGAATGGCCTGCCCGGACCATCGCCGCGATCGCTTTCTCGCGCAGCCGGGGTTCGAGCGCGCCAGAAGCGAACGGCCCGATCCTTCGCCGCCGCGCATAGCGCAGCGCGGCCTCGACCGCGGCTTCATCGGCATGGTCGCGTGCTGCGGCCGAATCCGCCTCGGCGATCCCCGCCACGCGCAAGGTCTGCTCGAGCCGGCGCTTGCCGTAGCCGCGGCTGCTCAGCGCCCTCGACCTGGCGAGCGCGAAAGCCGCATCGTCGACATAACCGAGATCGGAAAAGCGGCTCGCCAGCCGTTCGAGCTCGGGCTCGCGCTGCCCCTCCCATCCCCGTTCGCGCAGCTTGCGCGCGAGATAGGCAGTAAGCTTCGCCCGGGTCGTCGCGTAGCGCCCGACATAGCGCAGCGCGAGTTCCTCGAGCTGCTTCGCGTCGAGCGGGACCGGCGCCCTCGGGGACCTCACACGTGCCATCGCGCCGTTTTTATGCCACACTCGCCGCCCATCACGAACTGCCCGCGACTGGAGAGGTGCGGGCGGAAAAGTTCAACAGCCAGGAAGGGACGGCGTGCTCGAACGGAACGCCTCTGTGAAGAACGAGCTTGCCCCGCCGGGCGCCACACCGACCCTCGACACGCTTCCGCGGCGAATGGCTGATTTCGCGACGATCGGCCAGGCGCTCGACTATGCGGCGCAGGGGCGCCGCGGGCTCAACTTCCACGACGCGCGCGGCACGCTCGAGCGGAGCTACGCTTATGCCGAGCTGCGCGAGGACGCGCTGGTCCAGGCGCGGCGCTTTATCGCCCTCGGCATCGAGCCGGGCGAGCGGATCGCGATCGTGGCGGAGACGGGAGCCGATTTCGCGGCCTGCTTCTTCGGCGCGGTCTATGCCGGCGCGTGGCCGGTGCCGCTGCCGCTCCCGACCAGCTTCGGCGGCCGCGACGCCTATGTCGACCAGCTCGCCATCCAGCTGAAGAGCTGCGACGCCCGGCTGTTCCTCTATCCGCAAGTGCTCGCCGAGTTCGGCATGGGCGCGGCGAGCAGGGCCGGGGTCGACTCACGGGCATGGGAGACGCTCGGCAGCATCGAGCCGTCCGCGGCCGATCTTCCTGCGGCAAGTTCGGACGACATCGCCTACCTTCAATATTCGAGCGGATCGACCCGCTTCCCGCATGGCGTCGCCGTCACCCACCGCGCGCTTCTCGATAACCTGCGCGCGCACGGCGTCGGCCTGGCCATAGAGGAGCGGGACCGCTGTATTTCGTGGCTGCCCTGGTACCATGACATGGGGCTGGTCGGCTGCTTCCTCTCACCGATCGCGCTGCAATTTTCGGTCGATTATCTAAAGACCGAGGATTTCGCTCGGCGCCCGCTCGCCTGGCTCGACATGATCACCCGCAACCCGGGCAACACCGTCAGCTATTCGCCCAGCTTCGGTTACGACATTTGCGCGCGGCGGATGAGCTCGCAGACACGCGCCGAGGACCGGTTCGACCTCTCGCGCTGGCGCATCGCCGGCAACGGCGCGGACATGATCCGCCCGGACGTCATGCAGTCGTTTGTCGACTGTTTCGCTCCCGCCGGGTTCAAGGCCAGCGCCTTCTGCCCCAGTTATGGCCTTGCCGAGGCGACCCTCGCCGTGTCGCTGATGCCTCCCGGCGAAGGCATCCGCCTCGAGCTGGTCGAGGAGAACGAGCTGTCGGGCGGGCACGGGGATGCTCCCGGCAACGAGGACCGTCCGCGCCGTTACCGGGCGGTCGTCAATTGCGGGCGGCCCGTGACCGGCATGGAAGTCGAAATCCGCGGACCCGACGGCGGCCTCCTCCCCGACCGCGGGATCGGCAAGCTGTTCGTCCGCGGCGCCAGTGTGATGCACAGCTATTTCCGCGACGAGGAAGCGACCCGCGCCGTGCTGAGCGACGACGGCTGGCTCGACACCGGCGACATGGGCTACATGTCGAAAGGATATATCTTCATCGTCGGCCGCGCCAAGGACATGATCATCATCAACGGGCGCAACCACTGGCCGCAGGACATCGAATGGGCGGTCGAGCAGCTGCCCGGGTTCAAGTCGGGCGACATCGCCGCCTTCGCCATTAGCGGCCCTTTGGGCGAGGAAACGCCCGCGGTGCTGGTCCACTGCCGCGTCTCCGATGCGAAAGAGCGCGGGCGCCTTCGCGACGAGATCCGCGAGCGCGTGCGCGCGATCACCGGGATCACGCCGGTCGTCGAGCTCGTCCCTCCGCGCACGCTCCCGCGCACCAGTTCGGGCAAGCTGTCGCGGACCAAGGCGCGCAACCTTTATCTCTCGGGCGAAATCCAGCCCTACGACATCGCCGCTTGAGCTGCCGAGCACGAGGCGGTCGTTTGCGCGAGCAAACGTCGGCTTGTGTCGGAGAGACAGCGAAAGCCGGCCAGCCTGCGCCCGAAGGGCGACAGGTATGACGTCACGCGATTCACTCGCATGACGGCTGCGTGCAATTGGCGCTGCGCTTAAAGCTAAGTTTACCACTGCCTGCGAGAACGGCCCCACGCCTAAGGGGGAAACGACGTGCAGCGCATGCATGGTTGGGTCGGACGCAAGGATCGCCATCCTGTCGCGATCGACGCGGTCGTGCACCGCGACGACGGCTCCCAGGCGCGGGTGAAGCTCAGCGACATGACCGAAGAGGGTTGCCGGATGGAGGCGGAGCACGACTTCCGCATCGGCGAATGCGTCGAGATCGCCGTGCCGCGCCTCGGCCAACTCAAGGCCCAGGTCCGCTGGGCGCTGCCGGGAAGCGCGGGCGCGCGCTTCGTCACGGAAAGCTCTCCTGGCCGCGGTCAATTGGCATCGCGGCGAGCGCCTTCCTGAGCTTGGCAATTTCGCCGCGCAGTTGCGCCATCTCGCGCGCGCCGGCGACTTCGCCCTCGCTGCTATGCGCGTCGCGGCCGATAAAGAAGCTCGCGAGCATGCCGGTCCACCACAGCGCGTCCCAATAGGAGCTGAAGCCGCCCGTCACTTCGCTCCCGGGCTCGAGCGCGTACATCCCCGCCGCTCCCGCGAACCATACCGCGCCCGTCAGGACGAGCACAGAGCCGCTGGCTCCAGCCCTGCACCCGGTGGTATGCCGGCTCGCGAACGCGTGGGGGCGCACATGGGAATCCGCCTGAGCCGTCGAACTCTCGTTGCCGGCGCACTGGCGAGCGCGGCAACCCTGACCCGCCGACGCGCCGCGGCGCAATCGGCCAGGAAGCCGAACATCCTGTTCATCATGGCCGACGACCTCGGCTATGCCGACCTCTCCTGCTACGGCCGGCGCGATTTCCGCACGCCGAACCTCGACCGGCTCGCGGCCCAGGGCATGCGCTTCACCTCGGCATATGCGAACAGCGCGGTCTGCTCGGCAACGCGGACGGCGCTGATCACGGGGCGATACCAATACCGACTTCCAGCCGGGCTCGAGGAGCCGATCGGCAACCGCGACGTCGGGATCCCGCGCGATCACCCGACATTGCCGTCGCTGCTGCGGCAGGCCGGCTACGAGACTGCGCTGATCGGCAAATGGCACCTCGGCGAGCTGCCGCGCTTCGGCCCGCTGCAGAGCGGCTACCAGCATTTCTGGGGCTACCGCGGCGGGGCAGTCGATTACTTCACGCATCGCCTCCCGGCCGGTGCCGACCTTTGGGACGGCGACACGCCGGTCGAGCAGGCCGGCTATCTGACCGACCTGCTGGGGGACCGCGCTGTCCGCACGCTCGAGGATCTTTCCCGCCTCGGCAGGCCGTTCCTCATCAGCCTGCATTTCAGCGCACCGCACTGGCCGTGGGAGGGGCCGGGCGACGCCGCCGAGTCCGATCGCCTGAAGGGCGCGACCCGGATCGAGCAAATGAAGGATTTCGACGGCGGCTCGCAGGCGACCTATGCGGCGATGGTCACGCGCATGGACGAGCAGGTCGGGCGCGTCCTCCAGGCGCTTGAGCGCCTCGGCCTCGCCGACGACACGATCGTCGTCTTCACCAGCGACAATGGCGGAGAGCGCTTCGCCGACACCTGGCCGTTTTCCGGCCACAAGACCGAGCTGCTCGAGGGTGGGATCCGCGTCCCGGCGATCGTTCGCTGGCTCGGCCGCGTCGCCCCCGGCGCCACCTCCGACGCACAGACCATGAGCATGGACTGGCTGCCGACTTTGCTGGCTGCAGCCGGAACGCGCCCCGACGCGCGCTACCCTCCCGACGGCATCGACATCTCCGCCGCGCTCGCCGGCGGCACGCTGCCCGAACGCACCCTCTACTGGCGCTACAAGCATCTTGCGCAGCGCGCCTGCCGCAGGGGCGACCGGAAATATCTCAAGATTGGGCCCGAGAAGTTCCTGTTCGACGTCGTCGCCGACCCGCTCGAGCGCGCGAACCTGAAGCTGCGCGAGCCGCGGCGTTTTGCCGCGCTCGAGCAGGCGTGGCAGTCGTGGAACGCGACCATGTTGCCGCTCGACCCGGACAGCAACAGCGGCGGTTTCCACGCGAATGAGCTCGCCGACCATTTCGGCGTTTCACCCGACGACTAGGTCCTTTGACTAGAAGGACACCATCTTGGCGCGGGTCGCGGGCTTCTCCGGCGGCACCTCCTTAACCGAGCTCGGCTCGACGGCGGCCACGTCCTCGACGATCTTCCAGCTTCCGTCAGGCTGCTTCTTGTAGACCGTCAGGAAGGTGCCGGTTCCGGTCATCACCTTGCTCGTTTTCGGGTCGGTATATTTCTCTGTGAACTTGCCGCGGCTGTAGGCGAGGTCGCCCGACGCGCCGACGACGACCTTGTCGCTCGAGAAGGTCACGTTGAAAGCGGGGTCCGTCGAAGCATTGGCGAACACCTTGCGAATCTCGGTCGATCCATCCGCCGTCACGCCCGGCGCGACGAAATAGGCATCGTCGGCATAATGGGCAGCGAGCGCCTCCCTGTCCTTCGCCTTGAAGTCCTGGTTCATCTTGGTTTCGTCAGCCTTGATCGCCTGCTTGACGGTGTCGGCGTCGACGGCGCCGGCATTGCCGTCCGCCTTGGTGCAGGCACCGAGCGCAAGCGAAAGCGCCGCTGCGCCGAGCAGAGCCATGGACATGGTCTCGCGCATGATTTCCCCTCCTGTTCAGAGGGGCGTCACCCAATCACCATTCGGCACTCTGCGCAACCGCAGTCGGCCAATTCACCCACGCGCCAGCGGCAGCATCCGCGCGAGCACGCGGTCGCGGAGCGCATAATGGTGGTAGAGCGCCGCCGCCGCGTGCAGCCCCGCAATGACCACGATCGCCCACGCGACATTTTCGTGGAGGTCGTGGAAGATGTGGCGCGTCGGCCGGTCGAGCCGGCCATAGGGGCCCGTAATCGCGAACAGCCCGAAGAAGCTGACCTCATGACCCTGCGCCCACCGCCACGCGAAGCCGATCCCCGCCTGCGCGACGAGCAGGGCGTAAAGCAAATAATGGACCCCCTTCGACGCGAGCTTGACCCGGCCGCTGACGATCGCGGGCCGCTGGTGCCCCGGAATCAGCCGCCAGGCGATCCGCACCAGCACGACAACCATAAGCAGCACGCCGAGCGAAACGTGGATGCTCTCCATGCCTTGGCGGGTCGGCTTGTCGAAGGAGTCCCAAAGCTTCGCCATCGCGAACTGCACGACGACCAGGAGCGCGGTTGCCCAGTGGAGCGCAATCGCGACATTGTCGTAATTGGTGCCGTCATCGCCCGCCGCGATCCGCGTCGCCTCGGCGAAATTGTCGTGAATGTCGTTCATGGCCGGGACCCGGTACATGGCGCCGCGCCTATTGCAAGCGATTCGCAACAAGCCGCCCGGCTTGCCGATTTGAACCCGCCGGGGCAATGAGCTGCCCTATGCGCTTCCGCAAGTTCGCGTTCCTCGCCGCCGCGCTCGCGCTTGCCTCGCCGCTGGCGGCAAGCGTCAGGCCCGCCGTCCAGCCCGGCGGCGATATCCCCAAGGCCCTCCACGGCTCCGTCCCGCCGATCCCCCGGGGCGGCGACATCCCCCCGCGCTTCGCGCCGCCGCGGTCCGAGTTCCAGTATCTCCGCCGCGAAGTGAAAATCCCGATGCGCGACGGGGTGGAGCTCTACGCCGTGCTGATCCTTCCCAGGCAGGCCGGCAAGTTCCCGATCATGCTCGACCGGACGCCTTATTCGGCGGACAAGGCGACCTCGCGCGGCTCGTTCGGCATATTGCCCGAAAACATCCTCTCGCCGCTCGCCGCCGAACTCGTCCGCGCCGGCTATATCGTCGCCTACGAGGACGTGCGCGGGAAATACAAATCGGGCGGGGATTACGTGATGAACCGGCCGCTGCGAGGGCCGCTCAACACGACGGCGGTCGACCATTCGACCGACGCTTACGACACCATCGACTGGCTGGTGAAGCACGTGCCGGAGAGCAACGGCCGCGTCGGCACGATCGGAACCAGCTACGACGGCTTCACCACGCTGATGAGCCTGGTGAACCCGCACCCCTCGCTTGCCGCCGCGGTCCCCATCAACCCGATGGTCGACGTGTGGAAAGGCGACGACTGGTTCCACAACGGCGCCTTCCGCCAGGAGATGATCAGCTACGTCTACGGCCAGACAGCGACGAAGGATTCCGACGAGGATTGGTTCAGCGGCGGCTACGACGATTACAGCGCCTTCCTCCGCCACGGCGCGGCCGGCGCCTACGGCAAGGCGATGGGGATGGAGCAGCTGCCGTTCTGGCAACGGCTGACCGAGCATCCGGCCTACGACGAATATTGGCAGGACCAGGCGGTCGACCGGATTCTCGGCGAGACGCCGCTCACCGTCCCCACCCTGTTCGTCGGCAGCCTTTGGGACCAGGAGGATATCTACGGTGCGCCCGCGGTGTTCGACGCGGTCAAGCGCGGCGACAGCGGCAACGCGCATCTCGTGCTCGGCCCGTGGCACCACGGCGAAGCCAATGGCCCTGCGAGCACGCTCGGTCCGCTCGACTGGGGCTCGGACACGGGCAAATGGTTCCGCGAGAACGTGCTGCTCCCGTTCCTCGATCAGCACCTGAAGGGCGGACCGGTGGCGGACATCGCGCGCGTCACCGCCTTCGAGGTCGGCCCGAACCACTGGCAGCGCCTGCCCGACTGGCCCCCGGCCTGCGCGCGCGGATGCCCCGCCGGCCTCACCCCGCTCTATCTCGCGCCGGGCAAGAACCTGAGCTTCGATACGCCCGCTTCGGCGGCGTTCGATTCGTACGTGTCCGATCCGGCGCGGCCGGTCACCTACCGCCAGCGGCCCACCATCTCGCCCTGGGCGAGCGGCTCGACCTGGCGCTTCTGGCTCGAGGACGACCAGCGCTTCGCCGAAGCCCGTCCCGATGTCCTCACCTATCAGAGCGCGCCGCTCACGCAGCCGCTAACGCTCCGCGGCACGCCGCTCGTCCACCTCGTCGCGTCGACCAGCGGCACCGACAGCGACTGGGTGGTGAAGCTGATCGACGTCTACCCGCCTCATTATCCGGAAAAGCCGCAGATGGGCGGCTACGAGCTCGCGATCGCGATGGACGTGATGCGCGGCCGCTACCGAACCGACTCCGCGCACCCGCAGCCGCTGACGCCCAACCAGCCGCTGACCTACGAGTTCGCGCTCCCAACCGTGGATTACGTCGTCCAGCCCGGCCACCGGCTGATGGTCCAGGTGCAGTCGAGCTGGTTCCCCTTGTACGACCGCAACCCGCAGACCTTCGTCCCGAATATCTTCTTCGCGAAGGCGAGCGACTATCGCGCAGCGACCCAGAAGGTGTTCACGGGCGCGCAGGGCACCTGGATCGGCCTGCCTGTCGTCAAATAGCCTCTCTCCCCCCTGCGGGAGAGTGAGGGGCCCAAAGCGTCAGCTTTGGGAGGGAGAGGGGTGTGCCCTTGCGCCGCTGAACCGCCAACGCTACCTCGCGCCCGCTAGGCCCTAGGAGTGTAGCTCAGTTGGTAGAGCATCGGTCTCCAAAACCGAGGGTCGTGGGTTCGAGTCCCTCCACTCCTGCCATTTCCCACAATCGACTGAGGCGCCAGCTCTGCGGCAGGCGCATTGTCGCGCCTGCCGCACGCACGGCTCATCAATGCCGCTGCTGGTACCAGTCGCTGGTGAGGACCTCGAGGCGGTGGTCATGGATGTACCAATTGCCGTTCTCCTGGTCGAACTGGCACGGGAACGCTCTGGTCAGGAAGCTCGACACGTCGCCTTCGCTGTCGAAGAAGGCCGGGAACTGGTCGAGCAGCGCGCCCCTGACGTCGCTGTTGAACCCGGCAACCGCGGATTCGCACGCTCCGCGGCTCGAATAAGGCGTGTCGAGATTGTCGAGATGAGCGGCGGCGGCGGGAGCGGTGGCGGCGATCGCCGCGATCCCGGCAATGATCGAAAACTTCATCGTCAAGTCTCCTTCATTTGGCGCGCACCGCACCCGCGATGGCGCCCGGCAACTCCCATCTGCGGGAGGCGCTCAATGTCGGCGATTGAAGCGCTTCATGACGATGATGACCACGCGATCGCTGGCTGATCATTGGCCGATCCCCGGCTGATGATAACCGATACTTGAGGGTCTGCTGCAGGGAATCGCTATCTGGGACGGCCTAGAACGCCCGCACCACCCCGACTTCGCTGCGCGTACGGCGGTAGTCGTAGAACTCGACCGTGCTGCGGTTGCGCTCGATGCTGAACCGCGCGACCGGCGCGAAGCCGCGGAACTGGAGTTGGCGGAAGGTCGCGCCGAGCGAGAAGCGCGAATAACGGTCCGCCCTCCGATCGGGGAACAGCGCGAGCCGCTCGTCGGCGCGGAGCCGCCCGAACTCCGCCCCGGCGGTGAACGTCATCCGTCCCGCGTCATGCCAGCCGACCAGCCCCGCGCGCCAGCCGCTGGTCGCATAGCCAGGGTCGTCCAGCGCCTGCCGGTCGCCCGACAGGTTGAGCCCGATGCCGGTCGTCGCCGACAGCGCCCGCTCGAGCTCGACCCGCCCCGAATAGCTCTTGCCGTCCTGGAGGTCGTTGAGCTGATTGTCGACCAGCGACGCGGTGCCGCTGAGCCGCAGCTGCATCCGGCTCCCGACCGGCTTCGTCCAGGTGACCCCCACGCGCGCCGAGCGCATGAACGGCTTCTGCCCGAACCAGCGCTGGGTCGCGCCGAGCTCGACATTGATCTGGTTGCGCCCGAAGCGAAGCTCGGGCCCCGCCGCAAGGTCGGCCGCGATGTCGTTGAAATCCATTTCCCGATAGAGATCGGCAAAGCCGCTCGCGCGCACCAGCAGGCTGTGATCGCCGCTGCCGAGCGCGAACCGCCGGTAGGCCTGCGTCCGCAGCGACAGCCCGGTGCCGGATTTCGCCTTCCCGTCCTTGTCGATGTCGAAATCGCCGAAGATCGTGCCCAGCGTATCCGACCGCGTGGCGCGGTTGATGTTGCTGTCGGGCGCGAGCGCGATCTCGAAGCTGGCGCCGGCCGGCCGCGCCGCGCGCAACGCTTCCGAATAGCGATCGATCAGCCGCGCGACTGCCGGCGGCAGGCCCGAGGC
>NZ_WJSQ01000072.1 GCF_009720245.1 Sphingomonas segetis
GAACGCCCACCGGCAATGGCCGCTTCCTCACTAATCCACGATGAATGACGTGTCCGGAAGCGCTCGATCTGCCCTGCCCCTTCGCGGGACAGGAGCGAGCAGACGGCATAAACCAGCGCGCCGCCCGACCACACGCGGGCGCTTCGCCCCGGCGTGACTGCGCCCGCCGTCCACTTTTCCCCCAATTGCCCAAGGAGTTAGTAATGATGACCGCCCACGCCCGCCGCGAGGAAGCTCGCGCCTTGAGGCTCGACCGCCAGCAGGCGGCCGACCTCCTCCACCGCTACCCGCGCGTGTCCGACGCCGAGACGAAGCAGGTCATCGACTTCCTGCGCACCGGGCGCCACCTCGACATCGGCATGCTGACCTCGGACCGCAAGCTCAAGCCCAAGCTCGACCGGTTCATGGACGACCACGCCCGCCATCTGCGGATCACCTTCCTCGAGACCGCCGCGCTGCTGGGCGCGATCGCCGTCTTCCTGACCATCTGTTGGCTGGTGTGGGAAGCGTTCGCCTAAGCGCGGCTCGTCCTCGAACCCGCGCCCCCTAACGCAGCTTGGAAATCGTCAGCCGGTCCTGCTTGGCGCGGTCCTTCACCGATTCCTCGCTCCGGGTCAGCGCCCTCGCGATCGCGCGCAGCGACATTCCCTTGCCCGCGAGCAGGTGAAGCTTCTGGATTTCGTCCTGGCGCCAGGGCTGCCGGTGCCGCTCGAACTTTTCGCTCATGCAGATGCCATAGCAGCTTCCGCTGCTCAGACGATATGGATGGGCGCCTCGCACTGCTCTCCGGCCGTCTCGGCCTCGTCGTCCGGCCGGGGTTGCGGCTCGTCCGTCTGCGCGCCGGCCGCAGCGTCGTGCACCGCGTCGGAGCGGGGCAGGCGCGTTGCCGGCCCGAGCCTCTCGAACGGCACCGGTTCGGATGTCCCCACCGGCCGCACCAGCGTCGCCCCGCCCGCCAGCAGCGGCGCATCGGCGGGCGCGCACGCGGTCGCGGCCTCGGCCAACAGGATCAATGCAAGCGCAGCGCTCATCAGCGCCGACTGCGGCAGCCGGCCGCCGCCCGCAATCGGTTAGCCGCGTGCTGTCCCGCTGCGGGACGGAGATTGCCCCCGATGCGAGCCGTGCGCGTCCGCGGCTTTCGGCCGGTATTCCGGACCCCGGACGTAGCCCGGCGGGACCATCGCGTCGAAGCTCTCGTCGTAGGACCAGCCAAGCGCGAGCTTTTCGCGCCGATCGGTTTCGACGATGCGCTCCATCTTGGCTTCCAGCCGCCGGCGCACGTCTTCCATATCGTAGGCGCCGGTTCCGCCCGGGTCGTCCGCGAACGGATCGGCGGGCAACCCACTCTTCGGGGCATTGAGCTGGCTGATCCGGATCGCCTGGTCGATGGTGACCTTCGGCGTCACCGTGGCGGTGTCGAGCGTGCCGGGGTCGAACGTCTTCCTCGTCTCCTCGATCAGGTACAGGTCGATCGAAGCCTTGGCGGTGCGCACCACGGCCTCCCACTTGGCGGCGAACAGCGGATGCTTGAGCCGCCGCGCGAACACCGCGTTGGGCGACACCCCGGCAGCCTCCGCCGCCAGCGAGACGTTGGCGGTCGCCGCCAGCTCCTCGAAGAAGATCACCTCCTTGCGCTTGCTCCACCGCCCGAACCCCACCCGCCGCACCTTGCCCGCGGACACGACGAGCTCCTCACCTCGCCCCCTTTCAGGGGGACAGGTCGGACTCGCCGGAGGCGAGCCGGGAGAGGGGGCCAGGCGTCCATCTCGAACAGCCGCAATCTCTTCCTCCTCGGCGCGGCGCTTCGCCTCCTTATGCGCCCGCAGCGCCGCCGCCCATCGCTGCGCGAACTCCGCATGCGCCTTGCGCCGCGCATAAGCCGTCGAATGGTCGACCCCCGCATCCTTCGCCGCCGCACGAGCCTCTCCGGTTCGCTCCAGCGCGCGGAGAAAGGGTATGACCCAACGCGGTTCTCGTCTGCTCAGCGACCCTCTCCCCACTGCGGGGGTGGGCGACTCGAGCGAAGCGCGAGCGGGGTGAGCGGGCGCCCCATCAGTGAAGGCTCTCCGCCTCGACCGCAGCAACCGCGTCGAAATAGGGCACGCCGGCCTTGATCGCCGCGTGCAGCCGCAACGCCCGATCCCAGTACATCGCGAACTCGGGCTCCGCCTCCCGAAGTGCCCAGGCCGTGTCGAAGTCGATCCCCGCCTCCGCCACGGCCTGGCGCAAGCTCCCCGTCACGATCAACCCTGTAAAAAACGCCGGCACCCAGGCCGGAGCCGGAGCCCCCTCGCCCTCGTCGTCGTCGTCGTCGTCCCAGCCTCGACCCGGAACCCACCATCCTTCTGCCGCCATAGCGCCCTCCACCGATTCGCGAAATTTCTAACCTATGTGGTTATGTGTAGGAAATCGGATTCTCACCGGCGGTCTTGGCACCGCCGACCCAAGCGAGCACAAGCCGCGGATGAAATATCTCGTGCTCACCATCCGCAAGCCGCGCTTCGATGCCGCGTTCGTGCCGGCGCATTACGATTTCCTGAAGTCGCTCCGCGATCGCGGGATCCTCGAGCAGGCGGGCCCGTTCACCGACCGCTCCGGCGGCGCCTATGTCGTCAAGGCCGGCAGCCTGGAAGCGGCGCGCGATCTCGCCCACGCCGATCCGCTCCACCGCCACGACTGCTCCGAAGTCACCGTCCGCGAGTGGGACGCGCGCTGAGCTTGCCCGGCGCACCCTGCCGCGGCTTCGCGGTCGATCCGGTCGAACGCGGCTGACACGCCGTCGGACCAGGCGCTCAGCCGTTTGGGGTTGGACTCGCTGCTAAGGAGCTTCAGCGGCCCTTCTGGGTCGCTGCGGCGACATACTCCTCGAGCGTCTCGTTCAGCCGCGTCTGCCAGCCATCCCCGCTGTCCTTGAAGTAGCGGATGACGTTCGGAGCGAGGCGCAGGGTCACCTGTTGCTTCGCTTCGTCTCCGACCGGAGGCCGCCCCCGCTTCGTGATCGTCCCGGTCGCCTCGCGAATTACCCTGCCGCCAATCGAGATTTGCGCGCGGTCGAACATCTCGTCCGTCCATTCGGGCGCATCATCCGGATCGATCCAGGCGCTTTTGGTATCTCTTTTTCTCGCGGTCATTCGCTTTTCTCATCGAAATTATGTGCCGGGCTTTTCTGCGAGGAGTCCAAACGAGGACGACCATCCTTTCGTTCAGCAGCCCGAACGTGATCCATCGCGGCTCGCCATAATCCTTCCGGTCGTCCTCCAGATCGAATCCCGAACCCGCGAACACCTGCACAGCATCGTCAAAATCCAGTCCCCGTTCGGCAAGCGTCTTCGCCCGCTTCTCGGGGTCGTAGCTGATCTTCACCCGGCCGATTTCTCACAATCCAACCGAGCAGCATTTATGTAGTTACATTATTAACCGCGGTCAAGCCTGCCGGCGGTGGAGACCGGCCTCCCGCGATGGAGCATAAATCAGAGGTGGAGGGTCGAGCGCGAGCACCGAGATGGGCATCCCGAACACGCGGTCGGAAGGCGCTCAGGCGTTCGGGCGTGGCTCTGCAGACGGTCGGGTTCGATCAGATGATGCTCGCTCTGTAGCTCACCGGATTGAGCGCCAGTCGCTCGGATAATGGCGGCCGCAGTTCGAACGCGCACGGTTTCTCGATGAAGCTGTAGAGGCGTAGCAATCGAAAGGCGTCTGCGCGTTCATCACTGAATTCGCGTTCGTTTTCAGAAAGGAAGAACGGTGTCTTTGCCGGTCCATTCGTCGTCTTCACTTCGATCAGGCGTTCGCTTCCATTCGACTCGAACGAGCGGATGTCGTAACCCGCACCGTCGCCCAGGACTTCCGAAGTCCACTCTACCTTGCGCGCCAAATCGTCGCGGCCTGCGGTGCGAAGCTTGAACTGCTCATGCATGTAGACCAGCTCTTCGCCGCGCTTGCCGAGACTTCTATTCCGTGCGTCGCGTTCCGCCGGATCGAATTTGCGGATAAGTTGCCGCAGCCGCGCGGGGGCCTCATTCTCGTCCGGCGTCGTTTGCGGCGGAGGACCGATCCAAAGCATTGGCGATTCCGCGACCGCAGCCATTAGTGGAACGGCAGAGACGAACGCTGGCTCTCCCTTCGCAGCCAAGTACCGCTCGACTCCATCGATGAGAGCATTCTGGAAGTTCGGACGCGGCCGATATCCGCGGATGGTAGTGATTCCGAGCAGGTCTAAGACTGCGCTGATGTTGCAGTGCTTGAACTCAATGGAGGCGTGGTTTCGGCCCGTAAGCTCCTGCAACGCTCGATTATGCTCGGCTTTGTTGTAAGGCTGATTGGCAATCTCATCGGTGAGCATGCCAAAGTGGTCGGCGATGATCAGATCGATTTCGCGGTCGGACCAGACGCTGCCTCGGACGTCACTCATCTGGTTCTCATAGCCGAAGCTGGAAGTAGCGCATCATGTGGACCGCATTTGACTACATGTACCGGGATGCAGGCAACTTCAAAGCGTTGGGAACGGTCCTGGTCGAAGACTTACTGAACGAGGCAGACCGCCACTCAGTTGTGGCTTGTTTGTCGAGTGGAGAGTTCTTCATCGCCGAACAGGTCGGTTTGCCGCCGCTTTACGAGCAGCTTCACCGATGGAGTGGTGGTCCAACGCAGTCGGACCATTGCTGGCATGAATTTGTCGCCTTTCGTGATCTCAGCGAGCTTCCCGCCGGCGCCTCAAACGCGATGCCAGCGGCAGAATTCGTCGCGAGATTTGCCGCCGTCACTGATTGGGACGGCGAGTTATCACCGCATTTCCGGCTCGCTGACTCCTTACGGGCCTTACGTCGCTAGCTTCGCACATCTGCTGGCCGACCGCTTCTTCGCGCCTTCGCGCCTTCGCGTGAAAATCCAGAAACTTTCTCCGCGCCTCCGCGTCTCCGCGTCTCCGCGCGAGAAAAGGAGAAGGGCCGCTGCGAGCAGCGGCCCTTTTGAAAATTGAAGCCGTCACGAAGTGAATTCGTGACGTCGGACGCGTTCGGCTCGCCGCCCCGCCGGCCGGCATCCGCGCTCTCTCCGCCCAAGTTCCCGTTTCCTGACGGAAACGCTCCATTGGGCTCGGGCGCTCCTGCTTACCCCAGCATTTCCTGCTCGAGCTTCTTGGCCATTTCCTCGATATTTTCCGGCGGCCAGCCGGGGATGTCCATCCCCAGCCGCAGGCCCATGCTCGCGAGTACTTCCTTGATCTCGTTGAGGCTCTTGCGCCCGAAGTTCGGCGTCCGCAGCATCTCGGCCTCGGTCTTCTGGACGAGGTCGCCGATGTAGATGATGTTGTCGTTCTTGAGGCAGTTGGCCGAGCGGACCGACAGCTCGAGCTCGTCGACCTTCTTCAAGAGATAGCGGTTGAGCTGGTTGGTGTCGGTCGGCGCTTCCGCCGCCATTTGCACGGCCTGGCCGATCATCGGCGAGGGCGCCATGCGCACCTGCGATTCGTCGAAGTGGACGAACAGCTGCAGCTGGTCCTGGAGGATTCGCGCGGCATAAGCGAGCGCGTCCTCGGGCGTCACCGTCCCGTCGGTCTCCAGCGTCAGGGTGAGCTTGTCGTAGTCGAGCTCCTGCCCGACGCGGGTGTTCTCGACCTTGTAGGCGACCTGCCGCACCGGGCTGTACAGCGCGTCGACCGGGATCAGTCCGATCGGCGCGTCGGCCGGGCGGTTGGCGACCGCCGGGACATAGCCCTTGCCGATGTCGGCGGTGAGCTCGATGTTGAGCGTCGCGCCCTCGTCGAGGTGGCAGATCAGGAGGTCGGGGTTGGTGACCTCGATGTCGCATGACCGGGCTCCGCATTTGCGGAGCCCGGGCGTCTGCTCAGCTATTTTGGTTGCGGATCGTTCAACGGAACTTCCGCCGAATTGATCTCCGTCAAGTTGACGCGACCCCGCGTAACCGCTTCAATTCCCTCGCCGAATCGTGTTGCCTCTTGGGGGAGGGAGCGCGCGTGACGGCCCATTCTCCAATACCGTTGTTTCGCCCCGAAGTGCTTGCGGCGCGCAGGGACCGGCTGCATGGCGACATCAGTCTCGCGGTGCCGCTGTCGTGGCAGCTGATCGGCTATCTGCTGT
This sequence comes from Sphingomonas segetis, assembly GCF_009720245.1. Lineage (GTDB taxonomy): Bacteria > Pseudomonadota > Alphaproteobacteria > Sphingomonadales > Sphingomonadaceae > Sphingomicrobium > Sphingomicrobium segetis. The sequence goes on from NZ_WJSQ01000072.1 coordinate 6,099, forward strand.
TCGGAGCGCTCACGATTGCGCTCGGTTTCCTTGCACTGGCAACCTATTCGCGCGTTGAAACCATCTCCGGAGCGATCGTCGTCGACAAGGGCATCGCTGCGATCGTCCCGACGCGTCCGGGCGTCATTGCCGATCTCGCGGTCCGCGAAGGCCAGCATGTTCACGCAGGCGACCTTCTCGCCCGCGTCCGCTCGGAGGAGGATCTCGCGAACGGAGCGACGGCGCCGCAGCGGATCCTCGACTCCCTCGATCAGCAGGACCGCCAGCTTGGGAATCAGGCCGATCTGGTGCTGAACGCTGCCGCCGCGGACCAGGCGCGCCTTGAGGCGACCGTCCGCGGTTCCCGCGACGAAATCCGGACGATCGAGCAGCAGATGACCGCGCAGCAGCAACTGGTTGCCCTTGCCGCCAACGACCTCGACCAAGCCGAGAGCATCGCCGCGAAGGGCTTCATCAGCCGCCGCGACATCGACGACCGGAAGGCGACCCTGCTCGCGCGGCGCCAGCAGCTGTCTCAGCTCGAGCAGGCGAAGGCCGCCAAGCTGACGACCATTTCCGATGCACAGCGCTCGATCGCGCAATCGAAAGCGAGCTCGCAGGCCCAAGCTGTTTCCGTCCAGTCGCAGCGCACTCAGCTCCAGCAACAGATGGCCCAATATGACGCCGCCCAAGGTTATGCACTCACCTCGCCCGTGTCGGGAACCGTCACGGCGCTGACCGCCAGGCTGGGCCAGCCGGCGGCGCAGGGGGAGCAGCTCATGGTCGTGCTTCCCGACGGGGGGCGCACCCGTGTCGAGCTTTATGTTCCGACCAGCGCCGCCGGCTTCCTGAAGAAAGGGCAGGAGGTGAGGGTCGCCGTCGACGCCTTCCCCTATGAAACGTTCGGCACCGTCCAGGCGCGCATTACCGACATTTCCTCGACGGTGGTTCAGAAGCAGGGCCCGAACGGTCCGGTCCCCGTCTACCTGGTCACGGCGGAGTTCGGCCGGACGCGGATACAGGCTTTCGGGAAGGCGCAGCCGCTGCAGCCCGGAATGACGCTCACCGCGCGGATCGTCACGCGCAAGCAGAGCCTGTTCGAATGGCTGTTCGAGCCGCTGTTCGCCGTCGGCCGCCGATGAACGCGCTGCTCCACACCGGCTTCACCGGGGGCAAGCGCGTCCGTCCCGTGCGCCAAACGGAGATGAGCGAATGCGGGCTCGCCTGCCTTGCCATGATAGCGAGCGCATTCGGCCTTGACGTCGATCTCGGCAGCCTTCGGCGGCAGTTCGAGCCCTCGATGCGCGGCGCATCGCTGAAGTCGCTGATCGCGATTGCGGACCGGCTCGGGCTTTACAGCCGGGCGGTGAAATTGCCCATCGAGGAGCTCCGCAACCTCCAGGTCCCGGCGGTGCTTCACTGGGACCTCAACCACTTCGTCGTGCTGGAACAAGTGAGGCGGGGCAAGGCGCTGATCCACAATCCCGACGGCCGCTCGCGCTGGTACGGTCTCGGCGAGCTCTCGAACCATTTCACCGGCGTCGCCCTGGAGCTTCGCCCCGGGGAGAAGTTCGTGCGCGCCAGGCAGCGCAATCGCCTGAAGCTGTCGCAGCTGTGGGGCCGGATGACGGGGCTCAAGCGCGCCCTCGCCCAGACGCTCGTGCTCAGCCTCGTGATGCAGGCGTTCGTCCTCGCCTCGCCCTATTACATGCAGGTCGCGATCGACAGCGCGTTGCCGGCGCTCGACAACAATCTGCTCAGCGTCCTCGCGCTCGGGTTCGGTCTGTTCACGATCATCAACACCGGCGCCTCGCTGCTGCGTTCGTTCGTTCTCCTCTCGGCCGGAAGCGCGCTCAGCTACGGCATTTCCAGCAACGTCGTTCATCGCCTCTTCCGGCTGCCGATCAGCTGGTTCGAGAAGCGCCACGTCGGCGACATCCTCTCGCGCTTCCAGTCGGTCGCGCCCATCCAGCAGGCGCTCACGCAAGGCGCGGTCGGAGCGGTAATCGACGGCGCGCTCGCTCTCCTCACGCTCGCGCTGATGTTCCTCTACAGCGCCGGCCTCGCGCTTCTCGCCGTCGTCGCGTTGGGGCTTTACGCCGCGATCCGCGCGATCTCCTTCGCGGTGCAGCGGGACTCGCAGCAATCGGTGATCGTCGCGTCGGCGCGCGAGCAATCGACGCTCATCGAATCCCTCCGCGGAATCGTCACATTGCGCCTCTTCAACCGCGAAGCCACGCGCCACCGGCAATGGCAAAACCGGCTCGTCGATTCGATGAACGCCGGCATCCGACTTGCGCGCATCTCGATCTGGCAGGACACGTCCAACACGCTCGTGTTCGGCCTCGAAAATATCCTCTCGATCTGGCTGGCGATCGGGTTCGTCATCTCGGGCGGGTTCAGCGTCGGCATGGTGTTCGCCTATGTGGCGTACAAGAGCCAGTTCCTCGGCCGCGCCGCCTCGCTGATCGACCAGGGCATCGCTTTCGGCATGCTCGGCCTCCACCTCGAGCGTCTCTCCGACATCGCACTCGCCGACCAGGACGTCGGATGCGCCCAGCCCGCGCTCCCCAGGCTGCCGCTCAAGGGGAGAATTGAACTTCGTGAAATCCGCTATCGCTATAGCCCGACTGATCCTTTCGTCCTCGACGGCATCAATCTATTAGTCGACGCCGGCGAACACATTGCAATAACCGGCCCGTCAGGCGGCGGAAAATCCACGTTGATCAAGATTATTCTCGGTCTGATCGAGCCGCATTCTGGCGAGGTGCTAATTGACGGGATACCTCTCAAGCGCTTCGGCTATGGAAACTACCGCGAACAGGCCGCTGCGGTCCTGCAGGAAGATCATCTATTCGCCGGCTCAATTGCCGACAACATCGCTCTGTTCAATGAAACACCAGAAGTGGACCAGATTGCCATAGCCGCCAAGGCCGCGGCTATTCACGACGAAATAATGCAGATGCCGATGGGTTATGAAACGCTCGTCGGAGATATGGGCTCAAGCTTGTCGGGAGGCCAAAAGCAACGACTGCTTTTAGCACGCGCACTTTATCTGCGGCCAAAACTTCTCGTAATCGATGAAGGAACTTCTCATCTCGACTCTCTTCGAGAATCAACGGTTAACACCGCCATATCGAACCTCGGCGCAACTAGAGTTGTTGTAGCTCATCGTTTTGAGACGATACGTTTAGCCCAAAAGATATTCGTGATGTCACAAGGGAAGCTATCAATGCCAACTACAAAGGAGGCCTCAATGGTAGAATCGCTATAACGATGGAAGATTGTATCACGCGTATACAATTTCGCTGTTTAGACTAGGAGGAATTGAAATGGAAACCGTATCGAACTTGGAATTCCAAAATCCAAATATTCAAGAGCTCTCTCTTCAGGAAGTTGCAACCGTGAGCGGCGGCGGCATAATTCGTGATACGACGGTCGCTGCCGGTGGCTACCTCGGAGGTCTTGCCGGAACCACGAGTGGTGCAGCTCTAGGTATGGAGATTGGGGGATCACTAGGTACACTTGTAGGACCTGAGGGAACTCTGGCTGGCGTGGCCATTGGGTACGCCATCGGCAAGCAATATGGAACGGTGATCGGAGTAGTTGGCGGAGCTGCGCTGGGAAGCGCGATCGGAGCGGCCATTGAGTCCTATCTCAACAGTGGCCAGGCACTTTTTGAATGGCTCCGATCGCAAGGTCTATCATCCGATGGCTTTGAAGACTTGGCAGCAGGTGTGGGCGGGACGGGCTTTTAGAGATCTGTGAGGAGGAGGTCCATGTCACAGAGAATATCGAAACTGGAGCAATTCATGCGCTCATGCTATGCGGATGATGGCGTATACTCTCCTGCTTCGGAGTATATACTTAGTCTCGCATGCGCGACTGTTGCGGCGATACTCGTGTTGAAGAATTTTTCGGTTGTCTCAGCGATGAGCACGGCACTTATCGCCCTGGTAATTTATTTTGCGTTACGAGTAGACTGGCCTCCGATTAAGAGAGTACCGTATCAGGTTTTCTTCTTTGGAAATTTGTTGACGTTTCTTGTGATTGGCCTTGGGGTAGTTGGTTTCATTAAGCCAGAATCTGACTTGTCTGATTTCATGAGACCAGTTTTAGCCATAATGAGTGGTATGTACCTGAGAATTGCCCACCATTCAGCCTAGCGGAAGATTCTCCGAAGGATTGACAAGTTAAATATCAGGTTGGCGCGCCTGAACAGAGCGCAGTAGAGCGAAGGGCCGCCCCAACGGAGCGGCCCTTCCTTGTCTCTAGCCTCGCTCAAAGTACCACTTTGGGCGAAACGCCTTTACCCCAGCATCTCCTGTTCCAATTTCTTGGCCATTTCCTCGATGTTCTCCGGCGGCCAGCCGGGGATGTCCATTCCGAGGCGGAGGCCCATCGAGGCCAGCACTTCCTTGATCTCGTTGAGGCTCTTGCGCCCGAAGTTCGGCGTCCGCAGCATCTCGGCTTCGGTCTTCTGGACCAGGTCGCCGATGTAGATGATGTTGTCGTTCTTGAGGCAGTTGGCCGAGCGGACCGACAGCTCGAGCTCGTCGACCTTCTTCAAGAGATAGCGGTTGAGCTGGTTGGTGTCGGTCGGCGCTTCCGCCGCCATTTGCACGGCCTGGCCGATCATCGGCGAGGGCGCCATGCGCACCTGCGATTCGTCGAAGTGGACGAACAGCTGCAGCTGGTCCTGGAGGATTCGCGCGGCATAAGCGAGCGCGTCCTCGGGCGTCACCGTCCCGTCGGTCTCCAGCGTCAGGGTGAGCTTGTCGTAGTCGAGCTCCTGCCCGACGCGGGTGTTCTCGACCTTGTAGGCGACCTGCCGCACCGGGCTGTACAGCGCGTCGACCGGGATCAGTCCGATCGGCGCGTCGGCCGGGCGGTTGGCGACCGCCGGGACATAGCCCTTGCCGATGTCGGCGGTGAGCTCGATGTTGAGCGTCGCGCCCTCGTCGAGGTGGCAGATCAGGAGGTCGGGGTTGGTGACCTCGATGTCGCCGGAAGTGGCGATCATCCCCGCGGTGACGTCGGCCGGGCCGGTCGCGCTGAGGTGAAGCCGCTTGGGGCCTTCGCCTTCCATCTTGAGCGCGATCTGCTTGACGTTGAGGACGATGTCGGTGACGTCCTCGCGGACCCCGGCGAGCGAGCTGAACTCATGGAGCACGCCGTCGATCTTGATCGAGGTGACGGCGGCGCCCTGGAGCGAGCTCAGCAGCACGCGGCGCAGCGAGTTGCCGAGAGTCATCCCGAAGCCGCGCTCGAGCGGCTCGGCGACGAACACCGCGCGGCGGCGGGCGTCGCCGCCGGCCTGCTTGCGCTCGAGCGCGCTGGGCTTCTTCAGTTCCTGCCAGTTCTTTGCGTTGACGGCCATTTTCATCCCTTGGCAGTTGGGGGCCGGGGCCCCTGATTTCAAATCATGTTCAATGGGAACATTCTATTGAGCGTCCCCATCAATGTGGGGACACGCATGTCCCCGATCAGACTCTCCGCCGCTTCGACGGCCGCACCCCGTTGTGGGGGATCGGGGTCACGTCGCGGATCGAGGTGATCGTGAAGCCGACCGCCTGGAGCGCCCGGAGCGCGCTCTCGCGGCCCGAGCCCGGACCCTTGACCTCGACCTCGAGCGTGCGGACGCCGTGCTCGGCGGCCTTCTTGCCCGCGTCCTCCGCGGCGACCTGCGCGGCATAGGGCGTCGACTTGCGGCTGCCCTTGAAGCCCATCATCCCCGCCGAGCTCCACGCGATAGCGTTGCCCTGGGCGTCGGTGATGGTGATCATGGTGTTGTTGAAGCTGGCGTTCACGTGGGCGACGCCGGCGGTGATGTTCTTGCGCTCCCTCCTGCGGATGCGCTGCGGTGCCTGGGCCATTTAAATTCCGTTCCTACAATCCGTTTGCCCCGAGCGAAGTCGAAGGGCTGTCGTGCCTTTGAAACTCCGGCGGAGAAGGGCTTCTGCGAAGGTCCCGCGGACCGTCGAAATCACTTCTTCTTGCCGGCGATCGGCTTGGCCTTGCCCTTGCGGGTGCGCGCGTTGGTGTGCGTGCGCTGGCCGCGGACCGGGAGGCCGCGGCGGTGGCGAAGCCCGCGGTAGCAGGCGAGGTCCATCAGCCGCTTGATGTTCATCGCGGTCTCGCGCCGCAGGTCGCCTTCGACCGTCAAGTCCTTGTCGATCGCCTCGCGGATGTGCAGCACTTCCTGGTCGGTCAGGTCCTGGACTCGCTTGTCGGGCGCGATCCCGAGCTGCTGCGTGATCTTCTGGGCCGTCGTCCGGCCGATTCCGTGGATGTAGGTGAGCGCCACTTCGACGCGCTTGTTGGTCGGGATGTTAACCCCAGCAATACGAGCCATTCGTCATCCTTTTTCAGCTCCACGGGGCGCCAGCCGCCCCATCTCGTCGCTAAAATTGTCCCCGTTTCCAAACGAAAAGCCGACGCGCGCACGAATGCGCCGCCGGTCAACCGGTGGATCGGGATAGGGCGCAGATAGGATTCGGCACAGGCAGAGTCAAGACTCGCCCCGGCCCCAATCTTCGCGAATGTTCGCAGTAACGAGGACGATTCCCGCGACGCTGGTCCCGAACGTAAAACCGACTCGCGCATCGTGACAGCCAAAATCCTATTTTGCCAGCGCTTCGCAAACGGCCCGCGACCCGATAGAGGCGGCGGCAATGCAGCGGCTCACCCTCGCCGGCGGCGTCCCCGAGCATCTCAAGGGGAGCATCGTCGCCCTCGGCAATTTCGACGGATTCCACCTCGGCCACCAAGCGGTGGTCGGCAGGGCGGTCGCGCGTGGATTCCACGAGCGGCGCCCGGTGATTGTCGCCACCTTCGACCCTCACCCGGTGAAATATTTCAGGCCCGAGGTGCCGCCGTTCCGGCTGACCACGCTCGACCAGCGCGAGCGCTTGTTCGCCCATGCCGGGGCGGACGCGATGCTGGTGTTCGAGTTCGGGGCCGAGCTCGCCTCGATGGACGCCGAGGCCTTCGTGGCCGACGTGCTCGCGGGGCGGATCGGCGCGGCGGGCGTGATCACCGGCGACGATTTCAGCTTCGGCAAGGGCCGGCGCGGCGACGCGGCGCTGCTCGCCAGCCTC
>NZ_WJSQ01000073.1 GCF_009720245.1 Sphingomonas segetis
GCTTGCGGCGCAGGCGCGGATGCTGCTGGCGCGTGCTGCGACCGGCGATCCCGCCGCGCTGACCGCGGCCGATCGGCTGCTGTCGGCGGCATGGGTCAGCTATGTGACGGCCATCGAACGGCCGCCGAGCGGAATGATCTATGCCGATTCATGGGTGACGCCGCGGCGCGACACGCCGATGCAGATCCTCCAGAAGACTGCTGCGGCGGACTCGCTTGCCAATCATGTCCGCGCCGTTTCGCAGGTAAACCCGCTCTACGCGCAACTGCGAGATACTGCGTGGGCACAGGCTCAGGCGAATGGCGGGGCCATCGATCCGCGCGTGCTCACCAGCCTCGATCGCGCGCGCGAGAGGCCGTTCCAGCACAAGTACATCATGGTCGATGCGGCGGCTGCGCGGCTCTACATGATCGAGGACGGCCGGATCGCCGGCTCGATGAAGGTCGTGGTCGGGAAGGCGGGCGCGAACACGCAGACTCCGATGCTCGCAAGCACCATCTATTATGCGACGCTCAACCCCTATTGGCACGTGTCGCCGGAGCTGGTGCGCTCGCTGACCGCGAAGAACGTGCTGGACCAGGGGCTGGGCTATCTCAGCAGCCGCGGCTACCAGGTGCTTTCGGCGGATGGCAGCGGCGAGCTGCTCGACCCCGCGAAGGTCGATTGGCACGCGGTGGCGGACGGCCGCCTGCAGGTGCGCGTGCGGCAGCTGCCCGGGCCGGCCAATTCGATGGGCGACGTCAAGTTCGGCTTCCCCAACTCGCAGGACATCTACCTGCACGACACCCCGGTGAAAGCGCTGTTCAGCGAAAGCGATCGCGATCTCAGCCACGGCTGCATCCGCCTGGAGGACGCCGAAACGCTCGCCCGCTGGATGATGGGCCGTGAGCCGCAAACGGCTTCGGACGCGCCCGAACAGCACGTGGAGCTGCCGACTCCGGTGCCGATCTACATCACCTATCTGACGGCACAGGCACACAATGGGCAGCTGACGTTCGTCAACGACATCTACGGCCGCGACGAGCAGGCGATGAGGATGGCCGCGCTGAAATAGCGCGGCTCAGGGATCGTGCCCGGCGGCCGAGGCCGCCGGGCCGTCGCTCTCAGACCTCGACTTCGTCCATGGTCTTGAGCTTGGGCTGGGGCAGCCCTTCGGACTTGTAGCGCTCGGTCAGCTCCTGCTTTTTCTTCGCAAGCTGCTCGCCCAGCGTAGCCATGTCGAGCTTGCCCTTGCGTGCCTGCGAAAAGATGCCGCCGGGCCCTTCCTCTTCCTTGATGTGATGCTCGATCTCCTCCTGGAGCACGTGCACCTTGGTGTCGAAGAATTCGTCGTCGGCGCCTTCGTTGGCCTCGATTTCGGCGATCATCAGCTTGGCCGCGTCATGCTCGACATAGCCTTCCTTGAGCTCGTCCTCGTCAACGGTGCCTTCGCAAGCGGGATAGAAGATCGTCTCCTCGATCTCCGCGTGGACGGAGAGCTCGAGGCAGATCTGATGGGCCAGCTTCTGCTTGCGGCCGTCGCCTTTGGCGCTTTCGAATTCCTTGAAAAGCTTCTCGACCTCGCGGTGGTCGTGCTTGAGCAGCGTGATTGCGTCCTGCGATTTGCTCTCGGCCATGGGAATGTGTCCTCCTCGTTTGGAGGTCGAAACCAATCGGACAGCCTGGATGTTCCTGCCGGAGTATACGCCACGAAACTGTAAGCGTCGATGCGCCGTCCGGACTCGACTGGAAGGCGGCCGGCTATCTGATTTCGATCATCAGCGTGTTTTTCCTCGGCGCTGTCGCCTGGGCGAAGGACAACCCGCCCGGCTGGTATAATCCGGTGCTGGTCGCAGGCATGGTATCAGCGGTCTCGAACAGAAGGCCGCGAACCTGGATGATCTGCATGAGGAGTCCGTCGCGCGTCTCGATCGTGTGATCGTCGACGTGACGGGCGTAAGGCAGATGCTTGCCCGAGGGCTGCTCGCGGACGGCCGCTGCAGCATCTTTGGTCAGGGGCGGTAGGAGTTGCATCCCCACACCTGGTGATTCCTGACACGCGGACACTTCGAGACGCGCGCGAGCCACAGATCGAAAAAGCGGGGCTCCTTGAGGCAGAGGAGCATGCCGGCTCCGTGGAGCAACAGCGCAGCGCCGATGACCCAAAGCGACTTGAAGATGAGGAATAGCTCGGTCCCGACCACGACATTGGTCACGAACAGGCTGTAGGTCACGCCAGCGAACATCTGGGGACGCGTGAGACCCACGAAGAGCGTGTCTGGCTCGATCGAGTTCATTGGCCGAGCCTCACTGCCCGAGCGTGGCGGTCGAATGGATGCCGGCGACGATGCTCGACGCTCCGAACAGGATGAAGCAGCCGAGGATGACGGTCACACCGTAACGCCAGTTGATACGGCCGGTGAGCATCATGAAGCCCACGGCAGCGACCGCGATGACCGCTGCTACAGTCGCGATCGTTCCGAGCAGCGTCCCCTGCAGCCATCCCACTGCGGAGACCAGCACGCCGGAACCCGCTGGGTCGAAGTAGCTATCCTGCGCGACGGCAGGATTGGCAGAAATGCATGTGATGAAAGCCGCCAACGCGGCACAAGCGCCATTGCGCATGAAAGGTGTGTCCCCCAAGCGATTCGGCTGGTCGATAGTGCTCCAGAGACTGTTGATTGCCAACAGTATTTTCATGACCACGGTGCTGACGATAATTCTGAGCTGATCGAAGCGCATAGCGTCGCTGATCGTTGCTCTATCTGCGAGCGACTGCGGCGTAGCCGTTGATTGTACTGTCACGCAATGGGGGCCGAATGGCTGCGCGATCTCGAGGAGCGCAGCGGGCGTTCGCTCGTCCCGGGAAGACGCGGGCCCAAGCCGAAGCGGAACGATGTATTTCGTGAGTTTAGTAAACTGTCACCGTAATGCCCGCGCCGGTGACACGGTGGAATGTCGAGAATGACGATTGCCGGCAAGGCGGGCAAGCATTGTTCAGTCTGAGCCCTCCAGCGAGCTCCGCGATGGCGCGGCGAGCTCGGCCAAAAAAGTGCATTTAGTAAACTGTCACCGTAATTCGCAGCGACCTCGAACTGATATGCTCAGTGGGGATTAATCCATTTCAGTACAGCTGATATGGCACCAAAGACCACGAAGCCTCCAAGGCACATGACGAGCAAGAGGCCCACAGTTCTCATGCTGTTGTCGAGATTCAGAACCCTAAGCAAGGTATCCTCATCGAGAACGTTCGCTCTACTAACAAGAACAGCGATGGTGAGCAGGCCGAAGAAAATAGCAAAAGCTAAGCCAAAGTACCTGCCTATCTGGGCTGCAACTATATACGATCTAGGTATATCCATCTCTAAGGACACCCCAACGGCTTGGATGCATAAGTCACTGTTCCGGCTTTCCCAACTCCCGCGTAAATGCCGGCTCCGAGGCCATATTTTGTACCGACGGCTCCAGAAATCCCCGATCCAAGCGGCCTACTAGCTTGAATGCTGCCGCCCACCGCTGGACCCGCACCTGCATCGGCTTCCGCGTAGTAACTCGATGAGGTCGACAATCCTGGCAATTACGGTGACGCTTTACTAAATGCACAAAAACCCCGCCCCTTTCTTCGGTTTTGGGCCGCGTTTCCTCGGCGCAAGGGTGCGGCCGCTTTTCAGTTCGAGCTCGCCGAGCCATTCGCGACCGCCCACCGGCCGGCCGGTGCTTTCGGAAATCCGCAGTGCCCGTGTCGCCTGCTCGTCTTCGGCCGTTCCGAGGAACGCCGCGAAATCGCCCAGACGCTCCAGCAGCGGCCCGACCTCCACGAGTTGATCGTCCTTACGCGCAAGGTGCGCCCAGGCGCTCGACCATGGCCAATGCTCGGCGCGCTCGACGAGCCGCGCCCGCACCGGGTTCAGGGCGACGTAGCGGGCAGCGGCGGCGAGGTGCGCTTCGTCCATCGCCACGGCGCCGAAGCGTCCCTGCCACAGGTGCCCCGTCCACCGGTGGCGCGCGTTGATGTAGCCGGTATAGCGGCGATGGGCCTCGGCAAAGGTGCGCCGCAGCCCGTCCTCGTCTGCGGGCACGACGACGAGGTGCACATGGTTCGGCATCAGGCAGTAGGACCACACGCTCGCACCGGCGCGGCGCAGCCTCGGCGAGCAGATCGCGGTAGAGCGCGTAATCGCCGTCCTCGAAGAAAGTCTGCTGGCGGCGGTTGCCGCGCTGGGTCACATGATAGGGGACACCGGGAAGGACGATACGCGCGAGACGGGCCATTGAACCTCCACCCGAGCAGCGCCAGCCTAGCGGCTGCGCCGGCAGAGGCAACAGGGGTGGAAATTGATGTATTCAGTAAACTGTCACCGTAATTCCCAAGGTCGCTTGCGGTCCCGGCGAGGTTCTGCGTGATGCTCAAGAGCCGCGATAGCGGATCGCTAGCGGCCCCTTTCGGCGCTGTCGCCGTTGTCGCTCGTCTCTTCCTCCTCCGCTGCGGCGATCGACTGGGCGGGCGACGTGTCGAGCTCCATCCAGTCGCGGAAGGGGAGGTGGTAGATCATGTCCATCACCTCGAACTCGAGGCCGCCCGGCTTCCACGTGTCGCTGTTCCACAGCGCGACGACCCCGCTCTTCTTCTCGGGGTCGAACAGGATCAGCGAGCGGTAACCCTTGATGCCGCCGCGGTGACCGACGATGCGGTGCCCCGCATAATTGTAGTTGCGCCAGCCGTAGCCGTACCACGCCTCTTTGACGCGCTCGAGGAACTTGCGCAGGCGCGCGCGCTCTGTCGGGGTCTTCACATGCGGCGCGTGGATCGTGTCGAGGACCCTGGCGTCGAGCACGCCGGGCATTTCACCCATCTGCGCTTCCATCCACAGCGCCATGTCCTTGATGTTGCTGTTGACGCCGCCGGCGGCCGGCACCTTGTAATAGGTGTCGCTCATCGGCCACGGACGCCGGCCGGCGCTGTGCGGGCGGGCCCAGCTGCGGCTGGACTCGATGCCGGCGAGGGATACGCTGCCGCTCGTCATGCCGATTGGATTGAACAAATAGCGCTTGACCGCCTGCTCATAGGGCATGTCCGTGATGCGCGAGACCATCACGCTCGACGCATCGTAGGCGACGTTCTGATAGTCCCAGCAGGTCCCCGGCGCGCAGACCGCGTTGAGCTGGCCGAGCTGCGTCCTCAGGAAATTCGGGTCCTGCCCTTCCTCAAGCTTGTTGTCGTAGGCGTTGCGGTAGAGGCCGAGGCGGTGGGAGAGCAGGTCGCCGACGGTCGCCATGCGTTCGTTGCCGTTGGGCAGCTTCAGGTTCGGCGCGTAGTTGGCGACGGGGGCATTGAGGTCGATCTTGCCCTCTTCGGCGAGCTTGGCGACCATCGTCGCCGCGACGCCCTTCGAGCAGGATGCCCAGCGGAACACCGTTTCCGGCGTCACCGGGTCGCCGGAACCTTCGACCGTCTCGCCGTAACCCTTGAGGAAGGTGATGCGGCCGTTCTCGACGATGCCGACGGCCAGGCCGACCATCGCCGGCTTGTCCATCAGCTGCTGCAGCCGCGCATCCAGAAGGCGATAATCGATGTCGCGGCGCGAGGCCGTGGAAAGCGACGCGAGCTTGAGCTGCGCGCCGGCGATCTCGGCCCGCGGCTGCTCCTGCTGCCCGTCGTGGGGGCGCATCGCCAGAAGCGACGCGCCCGTGAGCAGCACGAACGCGCCAAGCCCGACCTTGCTTGCCGTCTTCAAAGACTCTTCTCCCCACCCTCAACACCGGTGTGACGGGGAGGGGCCTTGGCCTCAACGCTCGTTTGAAAGCGGTTGCGATGAAGCGACTCTGTCTTGCGACGAACGGGCTTATGGCTATGAACTCCCACGCGCGCCTGACGCGCCGCCGGGAGCCCGATGGGATGAATTTCCTGAAGACGTTGTTCTGGGTGCTCGTGGCGGTCGTCGTGACCTTTTTCTCGTACCGGAACTGGGCACCGGTCACGCTCAACCTGTGGGACGACATCCAGGCGGACATCAAGATTCCGGTCTTGTTGCTTGTCTTCTTCCTACTCGGTTTCCTGCCGACATGGCTGTGGATGCGGGCGAAGCTGTGGACTTATCGCCGGCGGATCGATGCGCTGGAGCGGAGCCGCGCCCCGCCCATTTCGGCTGCTGCGGTCGCAGAACATGAGGAAGTTGCCGAATGAGTCCGATCTTCGTCGCGCTCGACACCCAGGACGTCCACCGAGCGGCAGCGATTGCGCGCGACGTGAGTGGAGTCGCATCGGGCGTGAAGCTCGGGCTCGAATTCTTTTATGCCAATGGCGAAGAAGGAGTGCTCCGCCTCTCCGAGCACGAAACGCCCGTGTTCCTCGATCTCAAGCTTCACGACATCCCCAATACGGTGGAGAAGGCCGTGCGAGCGCTTGCGCATCTCCAGCCTGCGATCCTGACCGTCCATGCCGCCGGAGGCCGGGCGATGATGGCGGCGGCGAAAGCGGCTGCTCCGCCGCAGACCAAAGTGGTCGGCGTTACGGTGCTCACGAGCCTCGATGATGCCGATTTGGCGAGCGTCGGCGTGCATGGCATTGCCGCCAGACAGGTCGAACGGCTGGCGGATCTCGCGCGCGAGGCAGGTCTCGACGGGATCGTTTGTTCAGGCGCCGAAACAGCGGCGGTTCGCGCGCTTTGGCCGGAAGGATTCCTCGTCGTGCCCGGCGTTCGTCCCGCCGCCGCTGAAGTCGGCGATCAGAAGAGGGTAGTCACCCCCGCCCAGGCGGTTTCCGACGGCGCGTCGGTGCTGGTCATCGGCCGGCCCATCACCGCGGCGGCCAACCCGCGCCGGGCGATCATGGACATTGCCGCCTCGCTGGAGCAGACGCCCGCTCAAGCGAGGATTTGAGATGAGCTGGCTGAGCAGGGTCCGCAACGGCATTCCCTTCCTTCCCAAGCGGCAAAGCGCCGAGAACCTGTGGCACAAGTGCCAGAAGTGCGGATCGATGGTGTTCGTCAAAGAGTGGGAGGAGAATTACAGCGTCTGCCCGCGCTGCAACTTCCACGACCGGATCGGCCCGACGAAGCGCTTCCAGCAGATCTTCGATGCGGCGCAATACGAGCTGCTTCCGGCGCCCGAGGTGCGAGAAGACCCGCTGCGGTTCAGGGACACCAAACGCTACACCGACCGGCTGAAGACGGCGCGCGCGGCGAACGACGAGCGCGATGCCCTGGTCAATGCGCGGGGCAGGATCGATGGACACAAGGTCGTCGTCGGAGTCCAGGACTTCGCCTTCATGGGCGGATCGATGGGCATTGCCGTGGGCGCCACGATCGTCGGCGGAATCCGCGCGGCCATTGCCGACGGCTGCCCGTACATCCTCTTCACCGCCGCCGGTGGCGCGCGGATGCAGGAGGGCATCCTCAGCCTGATGCAAATGCCGCGGACCACGGTCGCACTTCAGGAGCTGAAGGAAGCGGGGCTGCCGTACATCGTCGTGCTGACCGACCCGACGACCGGCGGAGTCACGGCGTCCTATGCGATGCTTGGCGACGTGCAGATCGCCGAGCCCGGAGCGCTCATCGGCTTTGCCGGGCAGCGGGTGATCGAGCAGACCATCCGGGAAAGGCTCCCGGAGGGCTTCCAGCGCGCGGAATATCTGCTCGAGCACGGGATGATCGACATGGTCGTGTCGCGCGGCGACTTGAGGGAGAAACTCGCGCTTCTGGTTTCCTATCTGACGCCGGAGACGATGGAGGCCGCCTGATGGCGGATTTCGCACGCTCGACCGACGCAGAGGTTCAGGCGCAGCTCGACCGGTTGTCGAAGCTTTCGCCGGCCGGCGACCGCCTCGGGCTCGAACGGATCGAGGTTTTGCTCGATCGGCTCGGACGGCCCCAGGACGCGCTTCCGCCCGTCCTTCACATCGCAGGGACGAACGGGAAGGGTTCGACCGTGGCGTTCCTCCGCGCCGCGCTCGAGGCGAGCGGGCACAAAGTGCACGCCTTCACCAGCCCGCATCTCGTGCGCTTCAACGAGCGCATCCGCGTCGCGGGCAAGCTGATCGAAGACGGGGAGCTCGCGCGGACGCTGGCGGAGGTGATCGACGCCGGCACCGGGGTGGAGCCGAGTTTTTTCGAGGTCGCGACCGCAGCGGCCTTGCTGGCGTTCGCGCGAACTCCGGCCGACGCCTGCATCCTCGAGGTCGGGCTCGGAGGGCGGCTCGACGCGACCAACGTGATCGAGCGTCCGCTGGTCACCGGCATCGCCAACCTCGCGCTCGATCATCAGCAGTTCCTCGGCGATGGCCTACCCGGCATCGCGGGCGAGAAGGCAGCGATCGCCAAGCACGACGTTCCGCTGTTGACGCAGCTCTATCCGCCGCAAATCGGAAACAGGATCGAGGCAATCGTCCGCGAGCGCGGGGCGATCTGGCTGCCGCGCGGGGGCGTATGGGATGCGATCGCGCGGCAGGGGAAGCTCCGTTACCTCGATGCCCAAGGCGAGCTCGACCTTCCGCTGCCGCGATTGCCGGGCCGGCACCAGGCGATGAACGCGGCGCTCGCCGTCGCCATGCTTCGCCACCAAGAGGCGCTGCGCGTTCCCGTATCGGCGCTGGGCGCGGCGATGGGATGGGCCGATTGGCCGGCGCGGCTGCAGCATCTCCCGCCCGGGCCGCTCGTCGGCGACCGCGAAGTGTGGCTCGATGGTGGCCACAACCCGTCGGCGGCGCGGCAGATTGCGAGCTTCGTGAAACATCGTTTCGACGAGCCGCTGCACCTCGTCTTCGCGAGTCTCGCGACCAAAGATCCGCCTCGCATGCTCGAGCCGTTCCAGGGGCTTGTCGCGCAAGTCCATGCGGTGCCTATCCCCGACCACGCCTGCTTTGCGCCGGTCGACCTTGTGGAAATCGCGGGCGAGCTCGGCTTTTCAGCGGACGCCCACGACGGTTTCGAGGAAGCGCTGGCGGGAGTGCCGCGGGATGCGCGCACGCTGATCTTCGGTTCGCTGTATCTCGCGGGGGCAGTACTCGCCGCGAACGATCAGCTTCCGGACTGAAGCGGCTTGCCCGTTTCCTCCTGCGGATGCTCAGCGCGGACGTCGCCGCTGCCCTCAACCCCGGCGGTCCCGATCGACTGGTCGATCAGGCCGGCCCTCATCATGAACCAGAACAGGATGATGCCCGGCAGCGCGGCGGCGGTCGTCAGCAGATAGAAGTTCACGTAGCCGATCGCCTCGATCAGTGCGCCGGCGGTGGTGCCGGTCAGGAACCGGCCTACGATGCTGGCCGCAGCCGAGATCAAGGCATATTGGGCGGCGGTGAACCTGAGGTCGCACAGCGCCGAGAAATAAGCGACCACGCACACGCCGCCGATCCCGCTGGCGATATTTTCGAAGCCGATCGCGCCGGCCATGCCGATGTTGCTGTGCCCGCTCATCGCGAGCAGCGCGAAGCTGAAGTTCGACACCGCCATCAGGATCAGGCTGATCAGGACCGATCGCTTCATGCCGAGCTGGGCATAGAGAATGCCGCCAATGAAGATGCCGATCAGATAGGCCCAGAAGCCCACGCCGACGTCGTAGAGCGCGATCTCGTCGTTGCTGAAGCGGAGGTCGTCGAACAGCAGCCGGAAGGTGAGGTTGGCGAGCGTGTCGCCGATTTTGTGGAGCAGGATGAAGAGTAGAACGAGCCAGGCGCCCTTGCGCTCGAAGAACTCAACGAACGGCTTCCACACGGCGGCAGCGGCATTGCCGAAACCGGGCTTGCTCGACACGCGCTTGTGGCGCTGCGGCTCGCCGTAGAGCAATGCGGTGAGCATCGCCGGCAGCGCGAGCGCGGCGCATGCCAGATAAGCCGTGTGCCAGTCCGACCGCGCGGCGACGACCAGCGCGAGGGCGCCGGCACCTGCAGAGCCGATCCGCCAGCCATATTGCGACATGCCCGAGCCGACGCCGAGCTGCCGCGGTTCGAGAATTTCGATGCGATAGGCATCGATGACGATGTCGAAGCTCGCGCCGGCGAGGCCGACGAGGATCGCCGCGGTGACGACGGAACCGACGCTCGCCGAAGGGTCGGCGAGCGCGAGGTTCACGACCGCGGCGATGACGAGGACACCGGTAACCAGCATCCACGACACGCGCTGGCCGAGGCGGCCGAGCAGCGGCAGCCGCACCCCGTCCATGACCCAGGCCCACAGGAACTTGAAGTTGTAGGCGAGGAAGACGAGCGTGAAGGCGGTGATCGTCGCCTTGTCGATGCCATCCTGCTTGAGGCGCGTCGTCAGAGTCGCGCCGATCATCGCATAGGGAAAACCTGACGAAATGCCGAGGAACAGCGAGGCGAGCGGAGCCGCTTCGGTGTACGGCCTGACACCGGCTGGAAGCACGCTCCGCCAGCCGCCCGACGCGTCCGCTGCACTCGCCATAAGCGCTTCCCTCCCGGTGTGACCGGCGAATGTTAGCAGCAGGCGAGCGGCTGGCTAGAGGCCGCGGCTCAACTCTCTTGCTCGTCGGCGGGCAGGATAAACAGCTCAACGCCTTTCGGAGGCTTGACCTGCTCGCCCTGCAGGTGCCGGTCGACGCACTCGATCGCCTTGCACAGCTGGCGCTCTGTGTAGGGTTTCGTCACGCAGCCGATGCCGACCTCGGACGCGGCGGGAAAGGAATGGCCGGTGGCGAACAGCGTCGGCACTCCGCGCGCCTTCGCGGCGCGGGCAAGCTCGATTCCGGTCTGGTCCTTGCGCAGGCGCAGGTCGCTGAGGATGAGGTCGACCTGCTCGCGCTCGAGCACGGCGAGCGCTTCGTGGAGGTCATCGACGGTGGCGACGACGTCGTACCCGGCATCGCCCAGCATATTTTCATTGTCGAACGCCGTCAGCGGCTCATCCTCGACGATGAGGATACGCTTGACGACCTGCTTACGCTTCCCGAACACCATCTTTGGCCCCGATCATGAATTCGCATTCGCAACGAACGAACAAGCGGCCAGTGCCGCCCCGGCGCAAGCAGGGCCGCTCTGTGCCCGCCGCGCCACAAAAGGAGGACGGCGGACCACAGCGCATCGCCAAGCTGCTCGCCCGCGCCGGAGTCGCCTCGCGCCGCGAAGTGGAGCGCATGATTGCCGAAGGCCGCATCGCGCTCAATGGGGAAAAACTCACCACGCCGGCCACGCTCGTGGTGGATTTGAACGGGGTGACCGTCGACGGGAAAGCGGTTCGGCCGGCCGCAGAGACGCGGCTGTTCCGCTTCTACAAACCGCAGCGCGCCCTGACCGCGGCGACCGATCCGAACGGACGGCCAACCATCTATGACCGCTTGCCGCCCGGCCTGCCGAGGCTGATGCCTGTCGGCCGGCTCGATTTCATGACCGAGGGGCTGCTGCTGCTGACCAACGACGGTGGATTGAAGCGCCAGCTCGAGCTGCCCCGGACGGGAGTCGAGCGGACCTACCGCGCGCGCGCCTTTGGCCAGGTCACGCAAGACGCGCTGGAACGGCTGGCCGAAGGAGTCACGATCGAGGGCGTTCACTACGGGTCCATCGATGCCAACCTCGAGCGGCGGACGGGAAGCAATTGCTGGATCGAGATGCGCCTCACCGAAGGCAAGAACCGCGAGGTCCGACGCGTGCTGGCGCATCTCGGGCTCCAGGTTTCGCGGCTGATCCGCACCGCCTATGGGCCCTTCACCGTGGACGACCTCGAGCCTGGGCAGGTGGAGGAGATCGGCCAGCCTGAGCTCGAGGGGTTCCGCAAGACTCTCAAATGAGGATCATCGCTGGCGAATGGCGCGGGAGAGCCATCGAAGCGCCGCCCGGGCTCGCCACCCGGCCGACCGGCGACCGCGTCCGCGAAACCCTGTTCTCGATGCTCGCCAGCCGTCTCGGCAGCTTCGAGGATCTGCGGGTCGCCGATCTGTTCGCGGGGAGCGGGGCGCTGGGGTTCGAGGCCTTGTCGCGCGGAGCGGCAAGCGCGACCTTTGTCGAAAGCGATCCAACGGCGATGGCCGTCGTTCGGCGCAATGCCGACAAGCTCGGCGCAGGCGGGCGCATGAGCGTCGTTTCCGGTTCAGCGCTGGCACTTCCGCGGTCCGAGCCCTTCGACCTGATCCTCTCCGACCCGCCCTATGAGGTGGGGTCAGGAAGCGCGATCGTCCTTTCGGTAGGCGAGGCGGGCTGGCTTGCGCCGGGAGGCTGGCTGAGCGTTGAGACGAGCCGGGGCGACGATGTGGATCCGCGCGGGTTCGCGCTCGATACCGTGCGTGACATCGGGCGCGCGCGAGTTACGCTTTTGCGCCGGCCTTAGAATCTTTCGCGGCGGCGCGGATTTCGTCGAACTCGTTGGCGAGCCTGCGACCGATC
Source organism: Sphingomonas segetis (assembly GCF_009720245.1). Taxonomy (GTDB): domain Bacteria; phylum Pseudomonadota; class Alphaproteobacteria; order Sphingomonadales; family Sphingomonadaceae; genus Sphingomicrobium; species Sphingomicrobium segetis. Next base: position 12,308 of record NZ_WJSQ01000073.1, read on the forward strand.
GCGGCTGCAGCGGCCTTGCCAGCCGCTTTGACCGCCTTGCCGGCGCGCTTGCCGCGGGTCGCTTCGTCGCGGCCCGTGAATCCATGTTCGGCGAGCGCTGCGAGCGCCGCCGTGGCAGCGACCGCGACCAGCTCCGCAACCAGCGGGCTCTGGAGCAACTTGACGACCGCTTCTCCCATGTTTTCCTGGGAGCCCGACCCGCCGCTGCTGGACGATCTCTTCGCTACGGAAGTACCGGTCTTGCGCGTTTTCGACGTTTCGCCCGCGCGCTGCCTTGTTCGGGTCTTGCTCGTGGCCGTCTTCGCCATTGATCTCTCCTGGCTGTGTGTGGCTTTGGAACCTCAACTCACAGGCGCATGGCCGTATCCCGGCCGGCAATCAACATTGCGGAGAGTGAGGAGTGGGGCCGCGCCGGTAGCGCGGCCCTCCGGCAGCTACGCGCCGACCAGGACCGGCGTTCCGATGTCGGTCACCGAATATAGCTTTTTCGCAAACGCACTCGGCAGCCGGACGCAGCCGTGGCTCGCGGCGTGGCCGGGGTTGTGGCCAGCGTGCATCGCGATCCCGTGTGGCTCGAAGAATTGTGCGAACGGCATCGGCGCGTCGTCGTACTTCTTCGAATGGTGCATCGGTGTCTTCCGGAGAACCGAGAAGATCCCGGCAGGGGTCGGCTTGTCGTCGCGGC
>NZ_WJSQ01000074.1 GCF_009720245.1 Sphingomonas segetis
GCCGGTCCCGCTCGACGGCGACGACCGAGGCGCCGACCTCGAGCAGCGCGCGCGTTAGGCCGCCCGGGCCCGGGCCGACCTCGTAGACACGCTCTCCTTCGAGCCTGCCTGGAACCGCGGCAATCCGCGACAGCAGCTGGCGGTCGAGGATGAAATTTTGTCCGAGCGCCTTGCTCGCGCTGAGCCCGTGCCGGGCGATGACATCGCGCAGTGGCTCTGCTGATCCGTTCAAGCGGCGTCGGCTCGCAGCAGCGCCTGGTGGGCGGCCAAGCGGAGCGCCGCCGCCATCGGCCGTGGGTCTCCACGGTCCTGCCCGGCGATGTCGAACGCGGTCCCATGGTCCGGCGCCGTGCGGACGATCGGAAGCCCCAGCGTCACGTTCACCGCGTCCTGGAAGTGGAGCGCCTTGATCGGGATCAGCGCCTGGTCGTGGTACATGCACAGTGCCGCGTCATATCTGGCCCGGGCGCATTCGTGGAACATGGTGTCGGCGGGGTGCGGCCCAGTGACCCGCCAGCCCTCGGCGGCAAGCGCGGCGATCGCCGGCTCGATGATCTCGACCTCCTCGCTGCCGAGCTGTCCGCCTTCGCCGGCGTGGGGATTGAGGCCGGACACGGCGAGCCGCGGCTCCGGAATTCCGAAATTGCGCTGAAGGCCGCGGAGCGCAGCGCGACCGCGCGACTCAATGAGAGCGCTGGTGAGGTGCTGGGTCACGTCGGAGAGGCGCAGGTGCGTCGTGACTGGTACCGTCCTCAAGGTGGGCCCTGCCAGCATCATCACGACGTTCGAGGCGGCCACCCCGCAGCGCTCGGCGACGAATTCGGTCTGGCCGGGATGCTGGAAGCCGATCGAGTAGAGCTGCTCCTTGGCGACCGGACCGGTGACGACCGCCGATGCAGAGCCGGAGCGCGCGAGCCCGACGGCAATTTCGAGCGAATCCAGCGAGCAATGTGCACCGGCGACGCTGGGATGCCCCGGAATATCGGGATGGGCGGCGTTGAGCTGGATCAGCGGGAGCCCGACGTCGAAGGCCGAATCCGCCTGGCGCGGATCGTCGATCAGTTCGATCGGACCATCCCACACCGCAACGACCGAGCGGGGATCGCCGATTGCGACGAACGGCGGCAGGCCAAAGTCGCCGCGCGAATCCCAGCATTTGGCGATGACTTCGGGCCCGATGCCTGCGGGATCGCCGAGCGAAATCGCAAGCGGGCGGGGCGGGGCTGCCGACATGACCCGCCCTTATCGGAAATCGGAGATCAGCGGAATTCGATGATCGCGTCGCGGCGGAGGTCCGCGAGGTAGCGCCGCGCGCGCGAGTTCACCCGCTCCTCGTTGAGCTGACTGTACACGTCGTCGTAGGTTGGCGCGTTCGACTGCGCTTCGTCGCGACCGCAGATGACGAGCACGCGAACGCCCTCGTCGAGCGAGCCGAACGGCTGTGTCGCCTGCCCGACCTGCATTGGCAGCATCATCTGCTGGAGGGTCGCAGGCAGATCGCGCAGCTTGATCTGGTCGCTGGTGACGACCTCGCCATGGAATTCGCCGGCGATCTTTTCCGCCCCGCCGCACCCGCCAATGTTCTTCGCTGCCTCGGCGAAGCTGGCGACGATCGGCTCGGCCTGCTGTCGCGACGTCCCTTTCGGGAAGTTGATCGACACCTGCTTGAGGCTGAGGATAGCATCGCGCGGATCGGGAGTAAGCACTTTGCGCGTGTCCTGGACCGCGATGATCGAGACGCCGCCGTTGACCTCGATCGGTTTGCTGATCGTGCCCGGCCCCATCTGCTTCAGGACGGCAGAAAGCGCGGTGGGGAGCTGCTCGGGGCGAACCCAGCCGAGGTCGCCGCCGACCGCGGCCGTCGAGGCCTCGGAATATTGTCGCGCGTAAGCGGCGAACGAGGCGCCGTTCTTGAGCTGCTCGAGGATTTTCTGCGCATTCTGGAGCGTCTGCTCTTCCGTGTAGGGCGTCGCCGACAGGAAGATTTCGCCGACACGATATTCCTCGGTGCCCTTGGCCGCGTTGAGGCGGTCGAGCACCGCCTTCACCTCGTCGTCGCCGACGCTCACGCCCGCTTCGATCTTCGCCTGCTGGAGCCTGCGCCATGCGATCTCGCCTTCGATCTGGCGCCGCAGCGACGAGATCGATGAGCCGTGCGCGTCGAGATAAGCGGCGAGCTGCTGCGGAGTCTGCTTCGAATCCGCCGCCACGCGCTCGACCGTCCGGTCGATGTCCGACTTCTTGATCTCGATCTTCTCCGCCTTGGCGGCCTGGATCTGGAGCGTTTCGTCGATCAGGTTCCTCAGCACCTGCTGCCGCAACGCCTCGACCTGCTCGGCCGGGATCGGCTGCCCGTTGGCAATGGACAGGAACTGTAGGCGCTGGTCGACGTCCGTCTGGGTGATCACGTCGCCGTTGACGATCGCCGTGGCCTTGATGACCGACGGCATGGTCGTCCCGAACAACTGCGGGTTTTCCGGCAGGTTGAGCGACTGGCTGCTGTTGACCGGCGGTGACTGCTGGTCGGCGGCCTGCTGAGCCATCGCCGCGGTCGCCGCGCCGAGAAGGACGGCTGAGCCGGCCAGGAGGGCGCGCGTGGAATTCAGTCGGAAAGCTCGTGCCACGGTTTTCAAAATTCCCTTGATTTGCAGCCTGCTGCTGGTGATTGCCGTTTATTCAGGCCCGCTGAACGCAGCCTTAGCGGCCAATGCCCTTCAATGCCAAGTGGATGCCAAATCTGTTGCCGGCGCGGAAGGTGCCGATCCGCTCATAATCGCGCTTCCACGTGAGCCCAATCTGCAAACAGTCGTCTTCGTACTGGATGCCGAACCGGTCGCGCACCTGTTCCCAGCCGTCGCCGATCGCCAGCGGGTCCTCGTCCTTGTCGGTCAGGTCGATGACAGCGGCCCCGAAGATCGACCAGTAACGGTTGAACAGGATTCGCCCGGCGATGCGCAGCTCCTCGATGTCGCGCAAGTCCTCGATGGTCGGGTCGACATTGCGGTTGAGCTTGAGATAGCCGAGCTGGGCGTAGGTCTGTGTGGTGCCGATGGTGAGGTCGATCTCATTGCGGCGGACCGCGAAATTGTCCTTGTCGATACGAAAGCGGTGAGTGAGGTCGAGCAGCCGCCCGTAGCGGATGTTCGTCCTGCCGACGATGTCCGACCAGCGGTCGGTCAGGCCGGTCCCCTGCGGGAAAATCGCCGGGCGGTCGACGAGGCGGTAGCTTTGCCCGACCGTGGTCTCGATCGAGAGGTTGGGCCGGTCGAGCGACCAGTCGACGCCGTAGGTGATGCGTGAAGCGTCTTCCCATCGGTCGTAGCCGGGGAAGCGGTTCAGCGCGAACAGGTTGCTGTCCTCGAGGTCGATCGAGCGCGCGTCCTCGTTGGGGATGTCGATGTTCGGAGTCGGCGGAGTCAGCACCAGCTGAACCCGGGGCACCAGCCGCTGCACTCCCCCGAACAGCGGGCCGATGAACGGCCATTTGACGTCCGCGGCGAGCGCGCCGATCGCCCGGGCGTGCCATCCGTCGGTACCACTGTAGATCGGCACCGCCGTGCTTTGGGCTTCGTCGGTATGATAGACGTCGCCGCGCGCAAAGGCGGTGAGGGTCACTTCCTGCCCCCATGGCGTCACTCGCCTCAGGTCCCATTGGGCACTCGCGAATGCGCGCTGGGTGTCCTGGCCCTCGATCCGCAAGATAGAAAGGCTGTTGCCCTGCAGCTGCAAGGTTCCGCCGAAAAGGCCCTCTTTCCGGAAGCGCGCGTCGACCGCGGGAAGCGCGATCGGGATCTCTTTCTGACGGTCTTCGGCACGAAGCCCTTCGAACGCCCAGCCGGCGATGGTGATGTAGGAATCGGGGCTGATTCGCTCGACATTGACGACGTTGCGTAGCCGGTCGTCGTTGGTGATGTCGTAGCGCCGCGTCACGGTCTTGTCGGTCGCCGCGCGAAGCGACGTGGTGACGCTCCACAGCGGGTCGAGCTGCGCCTTGCCGTTGGCTTCGAAATAGCCGCGCACGCCCTTGCGCGTCGAGGTGACATCGGGGTCGATGCTCTCGACCGTGCCGTAGGTCAGGAAACCACCGACCTGAAATGCGCCCCAGCGGTCGAGCTGGCGGTACTTCGCTTCGATCGCGGGAAGGACTCCGGTGTAAACGTGCGGGGTGAGCGTCAGGTCGCGGTTCGTGCCCATCTGCCAATGGTACGGCTGCGAAATCTCGAAGCCCTTCCTGCTCGAAATGCTGAAGTCCGGCGCGAGCCATCCAGTCGCACCTTCGGTCCCTCGGGAAATGGCGAAGACGGGGAGGAGCGGCAGCGTGACTCCGAAGATCTGCAAGCGCCCGCCAACGAAGCGGACGCGCCCTGTCGAGGGATCGTCAATCACCTTGGCCGCGGTGATTGCCCAGCTCGGACGCTTGGGGCACCCCGTCGCGGTCGTGACCGGGCAAGGCGAATAGACGGCATTCTCGAGCGCGATGACCTCGCCCGTGCGCGTGCCTCGCGTCGCGGCAAGACGGGCGCCGTTCTCCAGCACGACCAGTAGGTTGGTGACCGTGCCGTCGCGCAGCGTGTCGGTCAGCTGCACGCTGTCGCCGACCAGCTTGTCGCCCTGCGGCGTCAACAGGACGACATTGCCCTGGGCGAATACCTGGCCGGTCCTGCGTTCCCAGACGATCTTGTCGGCGGCGATATAATTGCCGTCGCGGTTCATGCGGACCTCGCCGCTCGCGGTCACGACGTCGGCGTCGTTGTCATAGCTGACCTGGTCGGCGCTGAACTCGACGATCGGGTCCTGGACCGCCGCCGTCGCCGGTGGAGCAGGGGCGACCTGAGCCGCCGCGGCCGCGGGCGCCGCCATCAGCATCGGGAGCGCTGACCACCAGACAAATCTCGCCGTCAACGCTGTCCCGTCCGCCAACCCGAATGATCCCGCTGTGGCGAGCGCCTATCGCATCTCTCCCGCTGCGCGACAATCGGCCAGGCGGCGGCTGCCGTTCCTTTGCCAAGGTTCGACTTGCATCTTAAAGGCGGGGACGACTGTTCGCCTTTACAGGATTGCCGCACATGCAAATTGGGTTCGCCGACACTCGGCCTTCGGGAGATTATGCGCTGGTTCTGCCGGTTTCCGGCAAGGACCGCTCGGCGCTCGGTTCCCTGGGGGCTGCGCAGCAGACCGTGAATGCGGCGCTCGACCGGCAGCGGTTCGAAGGCGACGGGTCGAGCGTGTCCGAGCAGTTCGTCAACGACAATGGTACCGTCCGGCGGGTCCTGCTCGTCGGCCTCGGTACCGGCGCCGCCCCGAGCGAGAGCGCGGAGAAGCTCGGCGGGACGGCCGCGGCGAGGCTGCTCGCATCGGGCGAGAAGAAGGCGGTAATCGACCTCAGCGGCGTCGGCTACGACGCCGACACGGCCGCGCGGGTCGCCCTAGCGGCGGCGCTGCGTTCATGGCGGCACGATCGCTACCGCACCCGGCTCAAGGACAACCAGAAGCCGACACTCGAAGAGATCGTGATCGTCGGGGGCGAGGGCGCCGAGCAGCGCTACAAGGCGCGCTGGGTGCCTGTGGTCGAGGGCGTGTCGTTGACGCGCGAGCTCGTCACCGAGCCCGCGAACATCATCTACCCGGAGAGCTTCGTCGAGCGCGTCCGAGCCTCGCTCGAGGGCAGCGGGATCGAGATCGAGGTCCTCGACCGCGCGCAGATGGAGAAGCTCGGCATGGGCGCGCTGCTCGGCGTCGCGCAGGGCTCCGTTCGCGAGGCCCGGCTATTGATCCTCAGGTGGAACGGAGGCGGCACCGGCGGCCAGCCGACCGCGTTCGTCGGCAAGGGAGTCACGTTCGACACCGGCGGAATCTCGATCAAGCAGGCCGCCGGCATGGAAGCGATGAAGTGGGACATGGGCGGAGCCGGCGCAGTTTCGGGCGCGCTCAAGGCGCTCGCTCTGCGCAAGGCCAAAGCGAACCTGGTCGGAATCTGCGGGCTCGTGGAAAACATGCCCGGCGGCAATGCCCAACGCCCTGGAGACGTGGTGACGACGCTTTCGGGGCAGACGGTCGAGGTGATCAACACCGACGCCGAGGGTCGGCTCGTGCTCGCCGACGCGGTCGCCTACGTGCAGCGCAACTACAAGCCGTCGACGATCATCGACCTTGCCACGTTGACCGGTGCGATCCTCGTCAGCCTCGGCCACGAGTGGGCCGGCCTCTTCTCGAACAACGAGGAGCTGGCCTCGGGGCTGCTCAAGGCCGCCGACGAATCGGGGGACAAGCTGTGGCGCATGCCGCTTGCCGAGCATTTCGACCGCCTGCTCGATTCGCCGATCGCTGACATGAAGAACGTCGGCCCGCGGGAGGGGGGCTCGATCACCGCGGCATCGTTCATTCAGCGATTCATCGAAAAGGGCGTGCGCTGGGCGCACATCGACATGGCCGGTAAGGCGTGGTCGGACAAGCCGAGCTCGACCTACGAGAAGGGCGCGACCGGCTACGGCGTGCGCCTGCTCGACCAATATGTGGCCGACGTGCTGGAGAAGTAGGACATAGGGACACTCCCTGGCGCGACTGCCCCTCCCACGTTTATGCGCGTCGATTTCTATCAGATTGGAGATACTCCAGCAGAGCAGGTGATTGCCGGAATCGCCGAAAAGCTGCTCGCCGATGACGGGCGTCTGATCGTCGTCGCCGAGGACGAGGTCTTTCTCGCGAGGCTCGACCGGCTGTTGTGGGATCTGGCGCCGGCGAGCTTCCTTCCGCACTCCGTCGCCGGCGGCACCGACGACGCCCGCCAGCCGGTACTGCTGACGACGAGTCCCGACGCTCCAAACCTCGCGCGCAACATGCTGATCGCGGACGGCAGCTGGCGCGATTCGGCACTGAGCTACGACCGCGCTTTCTTCATGTTCGACACCGCAACGCTCGAGGACGCGCGCGCGGCATGGCGGTCGCTGGCGGGCAGGGAAGGCGTCGAGCGGCACTATTGGGCGCGCGAAGACGGCAAATGGGTCGAGAAAGGCTCGAGGGTTGCCCGCGAAGAGGTCCACGGCTAGGCGGCGCGCCAATCCCAACCGAATTTCAGTCACTGGAGCGCTTTCATGGCGGTCACACGCACCTTTTCGATTATCAAGCCCGACGCCACCCGCCGGAATTTGACCGGCGCCATCACCAAGATGCTGGAGGACGCGGGCCTTCGAGTCGTCGCTTCCAGGCGCATCCACATGAGCCGCGACCAGGCCGAGGGCTTCTACGCCGTCCACAAGGAGCGGCCCTTCTTCAATGACCTGTGCACCTTCATGACCTCCGGCCCGGTGGTGGTTCAGGTGCTCGAGGGCGAGGACGCCGTGAAGCGCAACCGCGAAGTGATGGGCGCGACCAACCCTGCCGACGCCGCCGAAGGCACCATCCGCAAGAGCTATGCCGAATCGATCGAAGCCAATTCTGTCCACGGCTCGGACAGCGACGAGAACGCGAAGATCGAGATCGACTTCTTCTTCGAGCCTGACGAAATCGTCGGCTAGCTGAGCCGTACCCCTGCGAAGGCAGGGGTCCAGTCCTAAGAAGAGTCTGGACTCCTGCCTTCGCAGGAGCACATCGAGTCAAAGCATCGGGCTGAGCGTGGCGAGCAGGTTCTGCCAGAGCCGCCGGGCGATGCCGTAGCACGCGACGTCTTCGCGCGTGACGCGGTCGCATTGGGCGAGATATTCGTCCTGGCGCGCCCGCAGCTCGGCTGCGAAGCCGCGATCGTCGAACAGGATGTTGTTCTCGAAATTGAGCTCGAAGCTGCGGCGGTCGAGGTTGGCGCTGCCGATCAGCCCGACACGTCGATCCACGACCATCGTCTTGGCGTGGAGCAGGCCCGGGCGGAACTCGTGCACCTCGACGCCGGCGTCGATGAGATCCTTGTAATAGCTGCGGCTCGCCGCAGCGACGATGCGGCTGTCGTTGCGCTTCGGGAAGAGCATCAGCGTGCGCACTCCCCGCCGCCCGGCCGAGGTGAGCGCGAACAGCAGCTGCTCGTCGGGGATGAAATAAGGCGTGGTGACGACCAGTTCCTCGCGCGCCGAGTGGATCAGCTCGGAAAAGCAGCCGGGCATTGCGTCGAACTCCACCGTCGGGCCGGTGCCGAGCACCTGTGCCATGACCGGGCCGTCGCCCTCAGGTGCCTGGCCGCTCAACAGGCCGCTGATCTCGTCGCCGCCCTCGGCGATCCAGTCGGAGACGAAGAGATACTGGCACTGGCGCGCAGCCGGCCCCTGCCAGCGGCTCATGACGTCAACCCATGGCGCGTATCTGGGCTTGACCCGGAACTCAGGGTCCGCGGCATTCTGGCTTCCGCACCAGGCGATGCAATTGTCGACAACCATCAGCTTGCGGTGGTTACGCAGATCGACCCGCCCCCGGATCGCGGTCCACAGCGGGTTTCCGACGGGCAGGGCGACGCGAACCCCGCAGCCTCCCTCGCACATCTCGCGCCAGTGGTCAGATCGGATCAACCGGCGCGAGCCGAGCGCGTCGGCGAGGAGCCGCACCTGGACTCCGCGTTGCGCCGCCCTGACGAACGCGTCCTTGAGTTTGAGACCGTTATGATCGGCGAGCCAGATGTAGAAGCAGGCATGGACGGTTTCGCATGCGGCATCGACATCGGCGACCATCTCGTCGACCGCGGCGTTGCTGTCGGCCGCCAGGCGGGCGCTGTTGCCGCAGGTCGGGTCGAGCCTGTTGACCGTGCTCGCGAGCGCGAACGGCGCCCAGTGCGCGCCGCCGACGCGGTCGAGGGGGCAGTCGTAATTGCCTTGCGGACGAGGGAGCCGCGCGTTGATCTCTCGCCCGCGGTTGCGGCGGCCGGCGCTGATTCGCGCTTCGCCGAGCAGGAGATAAAGCAGGACCCCGACCACTGGCAGCGCAAGCACGGCGATGATCCACGCAAGGCGCGAAGCCGGCTCGCGGTGCGGGCGAAGCAGCGCGCGCGCGATCGTCGCGGCGTCGGCGGTGAAAATCGTGGCCGAGCTGACGAGCTCCCAATTCATAGGCGGCAGTGCCGCACATTGCGGCGCCGCTGTCCAGCCGAACGCTGCTCAGGCGCGAATGAGGCTGACCAGTCGAAGCGAGCGGCCGCCGAACAGACCGCCGCCTTCCCACCGGTAACGCAAAGTGTACGACCCGCCGGCTCTACGATCCTTGCCGGCTTCGACGTAGCGCGCGTCGATCCGGGCGCGGACGGACAGCTTCTCCTCCTTCGGTTCCTTGTCGCGGTTCGCCAGCGCCGACCCGACGTCGTCTGCGTCGAGCATGCCGTCGTTGCCGACCTGGATCGGCGTCGCGCCGGGCAGCGTCACCGTCAGCGATTCGAGCGCGTGGGTCGGCTCCACGGGGCTGATTTCGAGCTTGCGGCCATCATCCACCACTTTCGCCCGAAGTGTCAGGGGGATCGCCTGGCGCTGCTCGACGATGCGCGTCGGCTTGTCGTCGTCGCCGCTGTTCTTCCAGCTGATCCATACGCCGGCTGCCGACACGATCAGCGCGGCGAGCGCGATGAATTCGCCGAAGGTAACCCAGCGGAGCCGGCGGCGGTGTTCGGATTCGGTTTCGCTCATCGCCCGCCAGCCTCGAGAAAGCGGCGCGGCGCCGCAAGCTCCCAGCTTTTCGCGATACGATCGCCGACATGGTCCCAGTTGACGCGCTCGCCCGCGAGATTGATGGAGATCCAGCTCGGGAGATAGGCGGGCTTCGAATAGGTCGCCGGGTCCGCGTCGAGCAGCATTGCCTGTTCGTCGAGGCTGCTGACCCGGACGCAGACGACCGTCATGCCGTCCCGATGATGATTGTCGCGGAACTGGGCGAACTGTTTCCCAGCCACGAAGAAGGTGGGCTGGCCGTGCGACAGCCGCTCCTCGGTTCCGGGCAATTCGAGCGCGGCTTCGCGCACCTTGGCAAGGGGGTCGGTCATCTCAGCACAAACTCGTTGAGTACGGCCGGATATAGCCGATGTTCGGCGGCAAGTACGCGCCGCTCGAGAATTGCCGCCGTGTCGCCGAGCTCGATCGGTACTTCCGCTTGCCCGAGGACCTCGCCGGCGTCGAGTTCCTCGGTGACGATATGGACCGAGCAGCCGCCGACCTCATCGCCCGCGGCGATAGCCCGGGCATGCGTGTCGAGGCCGCGATGCTTCGGGAGTAGCGAAGGATGGATATTGACGATCCGACCGCTCCATCGCTGCACGAACCAGGGCGACAGGATTCGCATGAAGCCGGCGAGGGCGATGGTTCCGACGCGATGCTCTTCGAGCGCGGCCGATAGGATGCGGTCATAGTCCTCCCTTCCGATGCCTTTGCTGTCGTGCCCCCAGGTTTGGAGCCCGTGCTCGCGCGCCCATTGCAGGCCTGCGGCGTCAGGCTTGTTCGACGCGACCAGCACAACCTCGTACGCCTTCGCCTGCGCGACCAGCGCGCGCATGTTGCTTCCGCGCCCGGAAATCAGGACCGCAACGCGCTTCGGTTCAGCCATTGTGCGTTGCGGACCAGTCCTCGTGCGAGCCCCACGTCCCCGCCTGCCCATGAACGGTGCAACCGCGCACGCCTTCCTCGACGCGTCCGATATCGAACGCCGTCTCACCGGCGCCGTCGAGCGCGCTCACGACCTCGCCCACGAGATCCGGCGCAGTCACGACGGCCATCCCGACCCCGCAGTTGAAGGTGCGCGCCATCTCCTCCGGGGCGATCCGTCCGCCGTCCTGCAAGAGCGCGAAGATAGCCGGCAATTGCCAGCGTTCGGTATTTATCATTGCGTGACAGCCATCAGGGAGAACCCTTGGAATATTCTCGAGAAGTCCGCCGCCGGTAATGTGCGCCAAGCCCTTGATCCGTGCCCTCTGCACGAGTGGCAGCAGTGCGCGGACGTAAATTCTCGTCGGCTCCAGCAGCACGTCGGAGAGAGCTCGGCCAGCCTGACCCGGCGAGTTCCTTTCGAGGTCCCACGCTTCCTGCTCGATGATGCGCCGAACCAGCGAGAAGCCGTTGCTGTGCACGCCTGAGCTCGCGAGCCCGAGGACCACGTCGCCTGCCGCGATGCGCGAGCCGGTCAGCACCCGGTGGCGCTCGACGGCCCCCACGCAAAAGCCGGCGAGGTCGTAATCGCCCGCGGCATACATGCCCGGCATTTCCGCCGTTTCGCCGCCGATCAGCGCGCAGCCCGCCTGCCTGCAGCCTTCAGCGATCGACGCCACCACCGCAGCCGCGACGTCGTTGTCGAGCTTTCCGGTCGCATAATAGTCGAGGAAGAACAGCGGCTCGGCACCCTGGACGATGAGGTCGTTGGCGCACATCGCGACTAGGTCGATTCCGACGCCATCGTGCCGCCTGGTTTCGATTGCCAGCTTCAATTTGGTGCCGACGCCGTCATTCGCCGCGACCAGCAGCGGATCGGAATAGCCTGCCGCTTTCAGATCGAAGATTCCGCCGAACCCGCCGAGCTCGGCATCGGCACCGGGCCGCGCGGTCGAGCGTGCGAGCGGCCCGATCGCCTTCACCAGCGCGTTGCCGGCGTCGATCGACACGCCCGCGTCGGCGTAGGTGAAGCGCTTTTGGCTCATCGAGCGGGGCCACTAGAGACAAGCCGCTTGGATTTCCACGCCGTTGTCGTCAAAAGACGGCGCGAATGCTCCGCCGCCGCCTCTTAGTCCTCATCCTGGTCCTCTTCGCCGTCCTCGGGACGGGGGCGGCCGTTTACGCGCAGCTCGAAAGCAGCGACCGCGGAATCCTGCCGCTCGACACCTCGAACACGCTCGAGAGCGGATCGGTGCACGTCGACGTCGGCGGCCCGGACGCGGAGTCGGCCCGCCTCGCCGGGTGGCGAATGGCGCAGCGCCTCGGCTTCCGCGCACTGTGGGCCAAGATGCACAATGCGCCTGCGAGCCGCGCGCCCAACCTTCCCGATTCGACGCTCGACCAGATTGTCGCCTCCATCAACGTGGATCGCGAAGAGCTCGGACCGCGCCGCTACATTGCCGATCTCAGCGTCGAGTTCGATCGCAGCCGCGCGGCGCCGTTCCTCGGAGTCGAAGGCGCGCAGGTCACCGAACATTCTGTCCCCATGCTCCTGATTCCGGTGACGGTGTCGGCAGGCACGGCGACGAGCGTCGAATTCCGCAACCTTTGGCAGCGGGCATGGGCCGAGTTCCGCACCGCACAGACGCCGATCAACTACGTCCGCGTGAGCGGTATGAGCGCCGACCCGCTGCTGGTGAACGCCGCGCAGACCACGCGCCCCGGCCGCGGCTGGTGGCGCGCGCTGCTCGACATGTATGACGCGCAGGACATCCTGATCGCGGAAGTGCAGATTCAGCACGCCTATCCGGGGGGACCGGCGCGCGGGCGTTTCATCGCCCGTCACGGTCCGGACAACGAAGTGGTAGGCGGCTTCACGCTGACGGCGCCGAACAGCGATGCCATTCCGGCGATGATGGCCGAAGGCGCGCGTCGCATCGATTCGATCTTCGCGCAGGCGCTCGCCGCCGGACAGCTGTCGCGCGACTCGTCGCTCAACCTGCCGCCGCCGCCGATCCAGGAACTGCCGGCTCAGGCGCCGCCGCCCAAGCCCGCCAGTGTCGTTAATGCCTTCCAGGTTCAGGTCACCGGCAGCGACGTCAACGTCTACAATTTCGCGATGGCTCACCTGCGGACACTCGCCGGCGTCGATTCGGCGACTCCTCAGCTGATTAACCCGACGGGGACCAGCTACGTGCTCGTCGCCTACCGCGGCAATGTCGCGCAGCTCGCCGCAGCGCTGAGGGCGCGCGGCTGGATCGGCGATTTCTCGGGCACCGTGGTGCGCACCCACTATCCGCCAAGCTCGCAAGAGCTTCAAGGCTCTGCTAGCGCGCTGCAAACGCAAATTGAGCGAAATCGAACACATTGGCCACGGAACAGAAGAACATCCGCAATTTCAGCGTGATC
>NZ_WJSQ01000075.1 GCF_009720245.1 Sphingomonas segetis
CGCAGAACGTGGACGTGACGAACGACGTGCTCGCCGCGCTCAACGCCGCGCTGCCGACGCTCGGAACCACCGCGCCGGCGACATCGCAGCCGCAGGGCCGCTAAGCCGCATGGCGGAAGCGAGCGGCAGTACCGCCGGAGGCCCGCTGGACGTCAAGCGGGTGATGGCGGCGCTGCCGCATCGCTATCCGATGCTCCTCGTCGACCGCGTCGAGAGCCTCGATCCCGACAAGGGGATCGTCGCGATCAAGGCGGTGACGATCAACGAACCGTTCTTCCAAGGCCATTTCCCCGCGCGCCCGATCATGCCCGGCGTGCTGATCGTCGAGGCGCTTGCCCAGGCCGCTGGTGTCCTGGCGGTCGAAGCGCTCGGCCTCGCCGGGTCGGGCAAGCTCGTCTATTTCATGGCCATCGACGGCGCCAAGTTCCGCGCGCCCGTCGAGCCGGGCGTGCTGCTTCGGCTCGAGGTCGAGTTCGTGCAGAAGCGGGCCAGTGTATGCAGGTTCGCCGGCCGCGCGCTGGTCGACGGCAAGCTCGCCGCCGAGGCCAATTTCACGGCGATGATCGCCGACCCGCCAGCCTGATCCCCGCGAACACCCCGCGCCGCTCGGTCCGATAGCTGAACGCGTCCTGATATCGCTGGTCGAAGGCATTGCTGATGCGCGCGAACAGCTCGATGCCCCGCCGGATCGAATAGGCAATCCGCGCGTCCGCAAGCCAATAGGAACCCAGGCCGACTCGGTCGAACGGGAAGGTGTCTCTGCTGTCGTGATGCCGCCCCACATAAGCGACACTCGCTCCGTAGCTGAAACAGCCCAACGCGCCGTCGAGCGCGACGGAACCGCTGTGCTTCGGTCGCCTGAGCTCCCGCACCTGGGCTCCCGAAGCGCTCTCCGGTTCGGTGGAGTCGAGGTACGCGTAGGTCGCGCCGAGCCGAAGCCGGTTGCTCAAATGCCAGACGAATTCGGCTTCGATGCCTTGGCGCATGCTGGTGCTGTCAAGGTTGACCGTGGTTCCGAGAAAGGCCGGCGGCGGAAAGATGGTGACGATCTCGTCGTGGAGCCGCTGCCGGTATGCGGTCAGGGATGCCGAGACCGCAGACCTGCGGAAGCGCAACGAAGCTTCGAACCCTCGTGAGCTCTCCGGCCCAAGCGAAGGATTTCCCACGAAATTGTTCGGGAAGAATCCATAGAGATCGAAGAAGGTGGGCTGTGCGATCCCTTCTCCATAGGAACCCGCAACCGAAAATCCGCCGCCGATGCCTGCGAGCACCGATGCTCGAAGCGTCGTCGCGTCCCTGAAGCGATTGAACCAATCCCGCCGAAGCGCGACGTCCGCCGTGATGCCTCGCGCTTCGGCGCGCCACTCGCCGGTCAGTGACTGGTGGTTGCGGCTCCGCTCCTGGTCGGTCGAGAGACCCGAAAGCGTGCCGCGGGCCTGGAAGGTTTCGCGCTCGAGTTCAGCCGCCGCGATCAGGCTGTGTTCGACGGCGCCGGTCGAGAAGCGGCGCTCCGCCTGTCCGCTGAAGGTCCGGCGCGTCCCGGTGGTGCGGTTGAGCGGGTCGTCGGCGCGATAGTTGCGGTTGGAGGAGCCGAGCAGCGATGCGGCGAGCCGACCGCTCCACGGCGACGTCTCCGTGCCGATTGCGGTCCACAGCCGTCCCGCGATGAGCCGGTTGCGACTGCTGTCGAGCGTATCGGCATGGGCGAAGGTGACCGGATCGAATCCGTCGAACTCGCTCCGGCCGGTGAGCGCGAGCGCCGCTACTCCGAACTCGACGGACGCCGCCGGCTTCCACGTGCCGCGCAGGCGGGCGGACAGGTTGCGGTAACCGTCCCTGTCACCCGGCCCGGCGACGCTGTTGATCCCCGCCGAACGCTGCCAGCCCAAAGCCCCCGATAGGTTTGTCGCTTCGCCCACGAACGCTTCCGAGACGCTGGCACGGCGCAATCCGAACGAGCCCGTTTCCGCCGAAAGCCAGTAGCCGGCTGCATGGTCGAGTCCGTTGACGGCGATGACGCCGCCGATCGCGTCCGACCCCCACAGCGCCGACTGCGGACCCCGGACGACTTCGATCCGCGACGCGAGGTCGGCGTTGAGCAGCTCGAAGCGCGGAGCACCACCCGAAGCGGGATCGTTAATCCTGATCCCGTCGACGAACAGCAAGCTGTGGTTCGCCTCGGCGCCGCGGATCCTGACTTCGGTGAGCGATCCCGAGGGCCCGGCGCTGGTGATGGCCGCCGAAGGGGTCAGGCGAAGCAGACCCACGACGAGAGGCTCGTCGAGCCGCTCGATCAATTGGCGGTCGATGATGGTGACGCTGGCCGCGGCTTCAGCCTGCTTCTGCGGAATGCGCGACGCGGTGATCACGATCGGGCTGGTGTCGATGGGCAATGCGAGCATTGGGATCCTCCCTGTTGACGAACCTGTCGTCACGGAAGGGTTGCGCGGCATCGAGGCAGCGCCCGCCCACGCCCCCGCGGCTGGTCCCGGCCGGGGAAACGGACGACCGATCAGGGCAGGTTCCCGGCTCTGCCGGCCAGGATTACGGAAACCTCGCCGGCGTCACGGTTGCGGGCACAGCGCCGGAATTGCACCGGCTTCCCTTTAAACCGCCCCCGGCCAGCCGAAGCCCGGACTTGTCCGGGCGATGGTTGGTGGGCGGCACCCTGATCGCGTGATCGTTGCTACGTCGCGTTCCAATGGACTGTCAAATTGCTGCTGCCGCGGTTATTGGGAGCGAATGACCAGCAATCATGGCCGCCTTGCCGTCCTCCTCTGCGCGATTGCCGGAGCCGCCGCGCTTCGACTCGTACCGCACCCGCCGAATTTCTCGCCGATCGATGCGATGGCGCTGTTCAGCGGCGCCTATCTCGGCAGGCGCGGCATTGCGTTCGTCGCGCCTCTCGCGGCCCTGCTGCTGAGCGATGTCGTGCTGGGCTTCTACAACGGCATGGCGACGGTCTATGCGACCGTGGCGCTGATCGTTGCCATCGGATGGTGGGTGTCTTCGCGCCGCACCCCGTTGCGCATCGCCGCGGCGGCGATCGCGAGCTCCGTGGTGTTCTTCGTGGTCACCAATTTGGGAATGTGGCTGTTCAGCGGCTTCTACCCGCTCACGCCCGCCGGCCTCGCCGCCTGCTACGTGGCTGCCATCCCGTTCTTCCAGAACACCGTCGCCGGCGACCTCTTTTATGCCGCGCTGCTGTTCGGCGGCTTCGCGCTTGCGCAGCATCTCCTGCCACAGCTGAGGGCAGGGGAGCCGCAGCCCGCCTGATTGTTGCCAATCCGGCACTCACCGGATAAGGCGCGCGCTCAACTTGCGCCGCTGGTCGGAAACCAGCAGCTAAGCCAAGGAAAACTCAGATGAAGTCCGCTACCCACCCCGATTATCACATGATCACCGTCGAAATGACCGACGGCTTCAAGTTCCAGACCCGTTCGACCTGGGGCAAGGAAGGCGACACGCTGCACCTCGAGATCGACCCCAAAGTGCACCCGGCGTGGACCGGCGGCACGCGCCAGGTCCAGGAAGGCGGCCAGGTCGCGCGCTTCAACAAGCGCTTTGGCGGCCTCACGCTGGGCAAAAAGTAACCTCAACGTTTCGATGATCGGCACGCATCGCTCGGCTCCGACGCTGGAGACCGAGCGCTTGCGGCTGCGCGCATGGCGCAAGGACGACTTCCGGCCGTACCACGCCATCCTCCGGCAGCCGGAAGTCTATCGGCACTTCGGCCCCGAACCGATGGGCGAGGAGGAATGCTGGCGGCGGCTGGCCGCTGCGGTCGGCATGTGGGACCTGCTCGGGTTCGGCGGTTGGGCCGTCGTTCGAACGTCAGACGACAAGCTCGTCGGCATGTTGAGCCTGTTCAACGCGTGGCGTGCTCTCGAGCCCATTTTCGGAGAGGAGCCAGAGATGGGCTGGATTTTTTCGCGGGAAGTGCACGGTCAGGGAATGGCCGGTGAGGCATGCCGCGCGGTCCTTCAGTGGGCCGAAGCCAACCTCGAACCGACGCCGATCTGGGCGATCATCGCACCGGCGAACGAGCCGTCATTGCGACTTGCGGACAAGCTGGGGTTCGAGTGGGTCGGCGACGCCACCTACCATGAGGATCCGACAATCGTGCTGAAGCGCCGGGCCTGGGCCTAGTTACCAGCCTCCTCCGCCGCCACCGCCGCCACCGCCCCCGGACGACCCGCCGCCGCTCGATCCCGGTGAGCTCGACGCCGAGCCGACCGCGCTCGACAGGGATGAGCCGACGCTGTCGACGAAGCTGCCCGGATTGCTCCACGGGCTGCTCGACCCGGAATACCAGGCGAAACTCTGCTGCCCCTGTGCAGCGGCCGCGGCGAGCACTCCCTCGAACCGCTCCGCCCAGCGGTTCTCCACCCCCAGCGCGATCGCGTAGGGCAGATATTTCTCAAACAGCTCGGGCGTGTCCTTCGGCGGCGTCAACCGGTCGAGCCGCTCGCCCTCGGCGATGGTGAGATATTGTTTGAAGCCGGCGATGTCGTCGAGAACCTTGCGGCCGTCCTTCGTCGGCGCCGCGATCCACCAGAAAGCCGATAGAACGATCGGCGCCGCGAGGAGCGGCAGGACTAGCGGCAGCCACCAGCCGCTGTCCAGCGCAGCGCCTAACACCGGCATTCCGATGGCGAAGGCGATTCCCAGCGCGGCCAGCCCGATGATCGTCAGCAGGCATTTCCCGGCCGTCGAATCATGGAAGCCTAGCCACAGCAGGGCGGTCACCAGAAGGCTGCCGATGACGACTCCGATTTGCCACATGACGGCGCCGTAGGTCGCGGCCGCGACCGCCGCGCAGGTGATCCAGAAGAGAGCGGCGAACAGGAGCAGGCCGGCGGCCGCCCAGCCGAGATTGCGCTTGAACAGCTTTCCTTCGTACCGGCCCTTCAGAATCGCCTCCAGGTTGCTCTTCGCGCTCTGGAAAGTCTTGTAGTTCTTCTGCTCCATCAGGATCGACTCACCGGTCGTGCAAAGCTCGCGCAGCGCGGCTTGCTCTTCCTCGGGCAGGGGCTTCTCGGACGCGAGGCGCTCGATCCTGACCTTGGTGCTCGAGAACCATCCGGGGTCTTCTTCGCTCATCCGGATGTGACCGCGCACACCCATGTCGACGAGCGCGGCGGCGAAGGTGCGGTTGTCGGCACCCATCTTGGTCACGTAGCGCATGCCCGCTGGCGTGAGGTCGTCGGGCGGCGAGAAGATCGGCACGACCGTCCCCGGCCGCGGGTCGCGCCCGGCGCGCTTCCACGCGACATAATAGAAAGCACCCAGGCCGATGAGGCTGAGCAGGCCGAGCAGGGGAGGGCCGTAATCCGCCAGCGCTTCGACGGCGCGACTGCCGGAGGACGGCCCGGCGACCACGCCCTTGGGAAAGGCGACGGCGACGGTGAGACCTTCATAAGCCTCGAGCGGGCGTGTAGTTCGGATCGTGATGTCGCCCGGCTTCTCTTCGACGACCTCGGCGTCCGACGCTGTCGAGCCCGTCGGGCCGGTATAGACCGAACGCTGTCCCAGCTTCACCGGCTCGGGAAGCCTGATGCGTGCCCAGGCTTCGTCGATCGGGAAGATCCATTTGTTACCGGTGGCGTTCCAATAGAGCTCGTCGAAATCGCGGAACCGGCCGATCTCGCGCGTGGCGCGGTAGCGAATCACATATTCGTGCTCGCCCTCGGCAACCTCGACATCCGGATCGCCGAGCTTGATCCGCACGCCGTCGCCGGCAGGCTCGACGGAAGCGTCGACCGGCATCCCGTCGAGGGTCGCGCCGTGGAAGGTAAAGCCGACATGGAACTGCGTGCCATGCGGGCCGCGGTAGCGCGTCGGGAAGTCGCGGTAGATACCGTGGACGATGCGGACGTGCTCGGCGTTGATGTCGATCGTCTCCGTGACCTCGATCGAGCTGTCCTTCTGGACATGGACGTCGCTCGAATAGCGGCTGATTCGCTCGTCCGCATGAGCAGGCGCAGCGCAAAGCAGCAGGGCCGCGGTGAGGACCAGGGACAGTCCCTCGATGAGGGACTGTCCCTCCGCTCGAACTCCGCCCATCAGGCCGCCGGACGGGCGAACGACACTTTCGGTGCGCTCTGGATCGCCGGGTCCTCGTCTTGGTAGAAGGGCTCTTCGGTGAAGCCCATCGGCCGCGCGATCAAAGTGGGCGGGAAGCTCTGGATGATCGTGTTGAGGTCGCGCACTGTAGCATTGTAATAGCGCCGCGCCCCCTGCAGCTCGGTCTCGATGGTGGCGAGTTGGTCCTGCAGCTGCAGGAAGTTGGTGTTGGCCTTGAGCTCGGGATAGGCCTCGGCGACCGCGAAGAGCCGCCCGAGCACGCCGGTCATCTGGGCGTCGGCCTGCGCGGCCGCTTCGACGCTGCCCGCGTTCACAGTCGCCGCGCGAGCGCGCGTGACCTCTTCGAACACCTCGCGCTCGTGCGTGGCGTAACCCTGAACGCTCTCGACGAGGTTGGGGATGAGGTCGGCGCGGCGGCGAAGCTGCACCGTGATCCCGCTGAACGCTTCCTTGACCAGCGCTCGCAGGCGGACCAGCTGGTTGTAGATGACGACGACGTAGAGCAGCGCGAGGACGACGAGTCCGAGTACGACCCAGCCGATCATGATTGTTCCCCCGATAGTTCGCTGCCGAACATAAGGGGTGTCACAGCCGTTCGCTAGAAGGCACTCAGGCCCGTGATCGCGCGCCCCATGATCAGGGCGTGGACGTCGTGCGTGCCCTCATAGGTGTTGACCGTCTCGAGGTTGGCGGCGTGGCGCATGACCTGGAACTCGGCCGAGATGCCGTTGCCGCCGTGCATGTCGCGAGCGGTTCGGGCGATGTCGAGCGCCTTGCCGCAATTGTTCCGCTTGATCAGGCTGATCGCCTCGGGCACGAGCTCGCCAGCCTCGAGCCTGCGCCCGACGCGAAGCGCCGCCTGCAATCCGAGCGTGATCTCTGTTGCCATGTTGGCGAGCTTCAGCTGCACGAGCTGGTTGGCCGCGAGCGGCTTGCCGAACTGCTTGCGGTCAAGCGTATATTCGCGCGCCGCGGCGTAGCAATATTCCGCCGCGCCCATTGAGCCCCAGGCAATACCGTAGCGTGCGCGGTTGAGGCAGCCGAATGGCCCCTTGAGCCCTTCGACATTCGGCAGCAGCGCATCCTCGCCGACTTCGACGCCGTCCATTACGATCTCGCCGGTGATGGAGGCGCGGAGCGACAGCTTCTCCTTGATCTTCGGCGCCGACAGCCCGGCCATGCCTTTCTCGAGAACGAAGCCGCGGATCTTGCCGCCGTGGGTGTCGGACTTCGCCCACACGACGAACACGTCGGCGATCGGCGAATTGGTGATCCACATCTTGGTGCCGTTGAGGCGGTAGCCGTCGGCCGTCTTTTCGGCGCGGGTGCGCATGCTTCCCGGGTCAGATCCGGAGTCGGGCTCGGTCAGCCCGAAGCAGCCGACCCATTCGCCGGTCGCGAGCCTGGGCAGATATTTCTGCCTTTGCTCCTCCGAGCCGTACGCGTTGATCGGGTACATGACGAGGCTCGACTGGACCGACATCGCCGAGCGGTAGCCGCTGTCGACGCGCTCGACCGCGCGCGCGATCAGGCCGTAGCTCACATAGCCGAGCCCGGCGCCGCCATATTCGGGTGCAACCGTCGCGCCGAGCAGACCGAGCGCGCCCATTTCGTCCATGATCTCGCGGTCGAACCGCTCCTCCATGTAAGCGGAGGTGACGCGCGGCTGCAGCTTCTCCTGCGCATAGGCTTCCGCCGTGTCGCGCACGAGCCGTTCTTCGCCCGTCAGCTGGCGATCGAGATCGAAAGGGTCCTGCCAGTTGAATGGCAGGATGGAGGGCTCGGCCACGTGTCTATTCCCCAGCAAAAGTGAGATTGCCGCGCTCTTAGCGGGGCGGCCGACAGCGCACCAGCCCGGCGCCAACGGTCGAAATTCCCTGCCGAATCCGCTCGGCCTCCTGGCCCGGATCGGAGGAGCAGTCCCGATTTGGAACTTGCTGCGCCACCGCGCGGCCAGCGGTTGCAGGGGAGCTGGTTTGCAGGCCGATTATGGCTTTTCGCGGCCTCCGCCGCCGCTGCCGAAGCTCCGCTTCAGCGTAATCCCGAAGCTTCGGTGGCGGTTGCGTTCGCGGACTTCGTCAAACACGAACAGCGGCTGCGCGCGGTTCGGGCGGAACAGCAGGCGGTCGCGATTCCCGCTGGTGTTGAACAGATTGTCGACGTCGAACGTCACTGCTGTGTTCGTCCACGGCCGGTATTCGACGAAGGCGGTCCAGTAGGGACTGCCGTTGAAGTTGGTGTCGAACTCGTCGGTGCGGTAGAAAGTGAAACGCTGATTATCGTTGACCGCGAAGCCGTACGACCATTTCCCTGAATCGCGGCGGACGTCGACGTTCCACTGCCAGGCCGGGTAATAGCCGCTCCACTTACGCGGATCGTGACGGATCGGGTCCTCGACGCGGGTCCGCTGCAACGTGCCGCTGCCCTTAACGCGCAGTCCGGTCCATAGCCGCGAAAGCGGGAGATCGAACGTCAGTTGCGCGAAATCGCGCCGGCCCGTTCCGAGATTGCCCGGAGCATCGAAGAAATTCCCTGCATCGTCCTGGATCAGGATTCGATCCTGGAGCAGGCTGACCTGGTCGTGTCCGAAGTCGAGCTTGACGAGTCCGTCGCCGAGCAGGGGATGCTCGACCGTCCCCCTGAACTCCCACGTTCGCTGCGGCTGAAGCTGGGCGTTACCGCCGCTCACCCGTTGCGCCGACAGATCGGCGAAGCTGATGAAGTCGTAAAAGTCGAGCTGCGCAACTGTGCGGCGTACCGATAGCTGCGCATGCCAGCCGCCGCCGGGCTTCCAGTCGAGCGACAGGCTCGGCTTCAGGAACTTGAGCTTGCGGTCCTCGGTGGCGTCACCGCTCACCGTCAGGTGTGAGAATTCGAAATTGACTCCGCCATCGACGCGGAGCTGCGGCGAGAGCGTCTTGCCCGCGTTGACATAGACCTCGGCGCGCTTCTCTTTCACCACGGCGTCCGCGATCGGAAGCTGGATCGGGATCTTCTCGCCGTCCTCGCCGATCTCCGAATAGGTCGTGTGGTTGTCGAGTGAGTTAAATGCTCCTTCCGCCCCGGCCTCGAAGGAGAGGCCGAGCACGTCCGCCCGGGCCCAGCTCACCCGCCCGATCGTTTCGTCACGCCTCGCGTCGACCAACTGCTCGAAGCCGCCGTTCACCGTCGCGCCGTCCTCGATCAGGCCGTCGCGCTGAATATATTGATCGAAAGTATGGCGCTTGCGGCGCGTCGCCAGGCCGACGAACTTGATCGCGCCGTCGGCGAGCGGGCGCGTGACGTCGCCGCCGAGCTCGAACACCGGGTTGCGATAATGCTGGTGGAGATTGTCGTCGTGCGGCGACCCGCCGGACGGCGTAACGCGGTTGCGTTGGAAGAGGTCGAACCGGCTTGGCTGCCACCGCGCGTTGAGCCGGTACGCGTCGCTGGGGCCGCGCTCGAGCGCAGAGGCAGCGGAGAGAAAGGGGTCGCGGTTTTCGTAAACGTTGTGCTTGCGGCGAAACTCGATCAGCTCCGCCGACCCAACATTGGTCAGGGTGTCGGTCCCTTCTTCATATTCTTTGTCGCGCTCCGTGCCCGCGGACAGGTTGATGCTCGACAAGCCTCTGCGGATGAGCGCGTTGCCCGACAGGTTCGGCTGGATGTAGCCGGTATAGCGGCGCGTCGCGTTCGCCGTCAGGTTCGCGTCGAAGCCGGCAGCATCCGACAAAACGATGTTGAGGACCTGGCTTTTGCCGGCATAGTCGGAGCCGTAGACGTCGCCAGGGCTGACCTCGACGCGCACCACCCGTTGGGCGGGGATCCGCTGCAGGGTGACGTCGAGCCGTTCGGATTTGGTGCTCGGCCGGGCGCCGTTGATGACGACATTGCCGGCCGTGCCGGCAAAGCCGCGAACATCCACGCTGCCGTTCACGCTTTGGGTGCTCCCGAGGTCGAGCTGGAAGCCGGGGACGTGCTGCACGACATCGTAGGCGGTGCGCGGCGCGAACGGGGCGAAGAAGTTTGCCTGATACACCGTCGTGCGGCTGCTCTGCGTCGAAGCGGGAGCCGCTTCGCCGGCGGGTTGCGCGGCCCGCGCCGGCGTTGCTCCGATGAGTGCTGTTGCTGCAACGCCGGCAAATAACGCTGACCGCAAGACATCCCCCTGTGTGAACTGTGCAAAGCGCTAGATTGACATCCGTCCGCCCGCGATCCGGCTTCGACCAATCGACAGGCGTTTCGGCGGGACGCCCGGCGGGGGCGACGGTCCGACGAACGCTCAGTGTTTTTCTGCGAACATCTTGAGCGTCATCAGCCTCTCGACCGGCGGCATCGGCGCCCCGGCGCCCGCGACGCGCCGGACGAAGTCGGGCGTGATCTCGAGCGCCTTGAGCTGCACGAGCGTGTCGACCGGCAGATGGCGGTAGCCGATGCGGTCGTACCCGGCGATGAACTCGGGCGTGATGTCGAGCGCCTTCAGCTGCACCAGCTCGTCGGCGGGGAGGTTGGCATAGCCCATCCGGACGAAACCCGAGATCCACTGCGGCGTGATGTTCAGCGCCTTGAACTGGATCAGCGAGTCGATCGTCCGGGGCCGGTAACCGGCGCGCGCCATTTCGCTGATGTAGGCGCCGCTCACGTCGAGAGCGGACAGCGCGATCAGGTCGTCGACCGAAGGCATCGGGTAGCGGGCGGCGGCGATCGCGTCGATCAACCCGCGGCGGGCGTTCACCGCCATCAGCGCGAAAGCCTCGTCGCGCGTCGGACGACGGATGCCGCGGCTCTCGAGGAGCTGCGTGAAGCCCGGATCGGCGGTGAAGCTGCAATTGCCGGAGGCATGGGATTGGCCGCCCTGACCCGAGCAATCGAGGCGCCCGGCTTCGCGGATCAGGGCAAAGCGTAAGGGGCGGTTACCGGCGCCACGAAACCCCGCAAGGTCGAGTCCCGAAAGCTCGGCCGGCCGGAATTCCGTCGACCAGTCGTGATCGTCACGCGGACCGTTTTCACTTCGAAAGTCGGCATGGACGAACTCGCCCCCGCGCCGCGGCTCGAGCGTGAAGTGGATCAGCCCGGCAGGCGCTGCAGTGCACGCGGACGACACGCTGATGAAGGCGAGGAGCAAGGCGCCGATCATGGCGAAAAAGCGGTTCATGGTGGCTCTCCTTTCAAAGTCTTCGGGCAAAGTTCGCCCGTCCGCCCGAAATGGGCGCTCGAAAATCCAGGTTCGGTTAGTTCAGTTGGTCGGTCGCTCGATCAGTCGTCGTGGGGATCGCGGGGCGGTTGCGGCGGCCGCGGCGGTCGCGGTCCCGCTATGAGCGCGCGGATCTCGTCCTTGTCGATGGGCCCCGTGACGTGCGCCCGGGAGAGTTCCTCCGGCGTAATTCCCATCGCCCGGAGCTCGACGAGGTCGTCGAGGCTGACCCGCACTCCCGTCGCCCGGATGCGCCGCATGTAATCGGGCGTTAGTCCGACCGCACGAGCCTCCGTGAGGTCGTCGGGACCAAGGTTCCCGAAACCCGCCTGCGCCAGCTCCTGGACATAGCGCGGGGTCACGCCGACCGCCTTCATCCCGACGATATCGTCCGCCGAGACGTTGCGCAGTGCGGGCGACGCCGCTCGCATCGCGGCGACATATTCAGGGGTGATACCGAGGGCTTTCATCTCGATCGCAGTCTCGATCGCGTCGTCGCTGCGGCCGCGCCCGGCGAACGCCGCCGACATTCCGGGAACGTCCGCCGCATTGACATAGGTGACGGCCCTTGCCCCGCTCGGACTTACGGCAACCATGCGCCTGCGGCCATGTGCGTCGGGCGGATAGATGGTCGCGGTTGCGCCGCTCGGCGCGGTCGCAACCATTACGCCGTTCTTGCTCACCACCTTCGAGCCGTTTGGCGCTTCGGACACGAAGTCCGGCTCCGTCGCCGCCGTCGCCGGCGCAATCGCCGCGGCGGCGGTGGCGACCGACGTGGACACGCCGCTGGCGATGAGGTGCGGCAGGTCGTTCGGAACCGCCGGCGTGCCAGGGTAGTAGGCCGACCCGGGCTCGCTGGCAGCGACAGCGCCGCTCTTGCGCGCGGGCTGCACGCCGCTTCCTGCAGGCGTAAACGTCAGCGCCGCGAGCGGCGCAGCGACCAGGATCGCGCCGACGAACACGCCGATGGCGAAGCTCCGCGCGACGGGGCTGCGCACCGACTTGCGGTCGAGCACCCGGGCAACCCGCCGCGCAAGCGAGGTCTTCGACGGCGCGACGCCATGAGCGCCGAGAAGAAGGCCAGGACATTCGTGCCGGGCGACTCCGACCAGCAGCTCGGCATAGTCGGTGTCGGCGATGTCGGCCGCGAGGACTGCGTCATCGGCGGCTTCCTCGCGCAGCTGGTGCGCTTCGCGGGCGAGCAGCCAGACGAGCGGATTGAACCAGAACAGCGCGGTCGCGATGCGCGCGAGCAGCAGCTTGGCCCAGTCCATACGGGCGACGTGGGCAAGCTCGTGGGCGATGATCGCCTCGGCTTCGCCGGACGCTTCGACGGCGCGGCTGTTGAGCAGGATCACGGGGCGCATCAGCCCCCAGCTGATCGGCGAGGCGAGCTCGTTGCTGGTGAGGAGGGCGGTGCCGTGCTTGAATCCCATGCGCCGCTGGGCGCGGGCAAGAGCGCTCAGCCAATGGCCGTCGACCAGCACGTCGGCCCGGGCTCGCAGCGCGAACAGCCGCGCGAGCGCAAGTGCGGTAATCAGGAGCAGGATCGCCGCAGGAAGCGCGTAAATAGCCGAGGCTGCGGCCGCTACGCTGATGCCTGGCCGCGAAACCGCGGGCGTGGCGGGGAGAAGCGCCGCGGGCGCGCTGCGGTGAGGCGTCGCG
>NZ_WJSQ01000076.1 GCF_009720245.1 Sphingomonas segetis
ACAAAGAGATCGGCCGAGGTGAGCAGCCTCTGCGGATCCAGAACGAAACCCGAAAGCACCACGTCTTCAGCGACACCCAACTGTTCTGCCAGCTCAAGCAACTCCTCCCGCAGCGCCCGACGAAGCGATGGAGCTTGCCGAGAATGCGGCGGGAGCCGCGAGCGAGCCGTGGATCGGCGCACGCGACCTTGCGATCCTGCTGCTGCTCTACGGCGCCGGCCTCCGGGTCGCCGAGGCGCTGTCGCTGACCGGTGCGATCCTGCCGATCGGGCAGACGCTGCGTGTCACCGGAAAGAGGTCGAAGACGCGGGTGGTGCCGATCGTCCCCGCGGTTCGGGAGGCGATCGAGGAATATGTTCGGCAATGCCCCTATCCCGTCAGCCGCGATGCGCGGCTGTTCGTGGGTGCGCGCGGCGGGCCCCTCAATCCCGACCTCGTCCGCCGCGTGGTTGCTGCTGCGCGGCGGAGGCTCGGACTTCCCGATACGCTGACGCCGCATGCGCTGAGGCACAGCTTCGCGACTCATCTGCTTGCGCGTGGCGCGGATTTGAGGGCGCTCCAGGAGCTGCTCGGCCATGCGAGCCTGTCCTCGACGCAAATCTATACGGCGGTGGACGCGGCACGCCTGCTCGACGTTTATCGCCACGCCCACCCCCGCGCCTGAGCGAAATCAGTGGAACGCAAAACCAGGCGCCGCAGCGGGCCGGCCAGTGGGGCTGCCGGCCGCCGCGACAGCAATGGCTATACAGGGCTCGGGTAAACCGAACCTCTTGCAAATAACCGTTTCGGACTAACAGCTTGCGCCGAAGTGGATCAATTCGCGCGGGCCGCGAGCCGACGCTCGATCGCTTCCCAGATCAGGGCCGGGGTGTCGGTGCCGTTGAACGCGTCGATCGGGACGATCCCGGTCGGCGAGGTGACGTTGATCTCGGTCAGCCACTGTCCGCCGATCACGTCGATCCCGACGAAGACGAGTCCGCGCTTGCGGCATTCCGGGCCAAGCAGCGCGCAGATTTCCTCCTCCCGCGCGGTCAGCTCGGTCTTTGCAGCGGTGCCGCCTACGGCGAGGTTGGAGCGGATTTCGCCCGCGCCCGGGACTCGGTTGATCGCGCCGGCGACCTCTCCGTCGACGAGCACGATTCGCTTGTCGCCCTCGGCGATCGCCGGGAGGAATTTCTGAATGACGTGCGGCTCGCGATAGCCGGTGTTGAACAGCTCGATCAGCGAGGCGAGGTTGCGGCCATCCTCGCCGATGCGGAACACCGAGCCGCCGGCGAAGCCGTGCAGCGGCTTGACGACGATCTCGCCATGCACTGCCAGGAACTTGCGGGCGAGCCCGAGCGAGCGCGTGATGGCGGTCGGCGGCATGAACTGCTGGAAGTCGAGGACCCACAGCTTTTCGGGCGCGTTGCGGACGCTTGCCGGATCGTTGACGACCAAAGTCTCGCCTTGGATCCGCTCGAGTAGGTGCGTCGCCGTGATGTAGCCGAGGTCGAACGGCGGGTCCTGGCGCATCAGCACGACGTCCACGTGCTTGCCGAGATCGAGGATGCGCGGCTCGCCGAAACCGTAGTGATCGCCTTCGACGCGCTGGACGGTGACGGGGTAGCCCATCGTCCACAGCCGCCCTTCGGCAAAGCTCAGGTCGTGGGGCGCATACCAGAACAACTCGTGCCCGAGCTCCTGCGCTTTGAGCATGATCGCGAAGGTCGAATCGCCGACGATGTTGATCCGCTCGAGCGGGTCCATCTGCACGGCGACGCGGAGGCTCATGCGCAGCGTCTAGTAACGGCGGCGGCTGCTGTCACCTTGCCACACGTCAGGCAGGTGCCTCGGCCAGCGGCCGGGGACGATGAACAGCGCATCGATGCGGATGTCGTCGTTGGCCTTCATGTAGCGCGGCGCGAGGCGTTCGGCCGCCACGACCACCCTGCGCAGCCGCCATTCGTCGAGCGCGAACGCCGCTGCCTCCTCACTCGCGCGCGCCTTGACCTCGACGAAGGCGAGCGTGCTTCCGCGGCGCGCGACGATATCCACCTCGCCCCCAGGCACGCGCGCCCGTCGCGCGAGGATTCGCCAGCCCTTGAGACGAAGGTACCAGCAGGCGAGCGCTTCGCCGCCACGGCCACGCTTTTCGGCGGCATGGCGGTTCATTTCGA
Source organism: Sphingomonas segetis (assembly GCF_009720245.1). Classification (GTDB taxonomy): domain Bacteria; phylum Pseudomonadota; class Alphaproteobacteria; order Sphingomonadales; family Sphingomonadaceae; genus Sphingomicrobium; species Sphingomicrobium segetis. Next base: position 2,160 of record NZ_WJSQ01000076.1, read on the forward strand.
GCGCTCGAGGGCTCGGGCGTATGCACGCTTGCGCGGAACGTTCAGCCGCTCGGCGACCTCGGCGGCTGCTCGCGAGGGCGAGAGCCGCAGCAGCGCCTCGTCGATCGCGGTATCGATCTCTTCGTTGCTCGCCGAAGCCGCCTCTCCGGGCGGGGCGACGACAATGACGATCTCGCCTTTCGGAGCAGCGTTGAAGTAGCGCTCCGTCAGCTCGCTCAGGGTGCCGGTCACGCACTCTTCATGGAGCTTGCTGATCTCGCGGGCGACCGCCGCGTCGCGCTGTCCGAAGCCTTCGGCGAGCGCGGCGAGGGTGGCGCAGAGTCGTGGCCCGCTTTCGTAAAGCACGAGCGTAGCGCGGACTCCGGCGACCTCCGCAATCGCTTCTGCGCGCGCCTTCGCCTTGGCTGGCAAGAAGCCGAGGAACAGGAAGCGATCCGTCGGCAGCCCGGCAAGCGTCAGCGCTGCGGTCACAGCCGATGGCCCCGGCACCGTGTGCACGGAGTGCCCCGCGGCGCGCGCGGCGCGGACCAGCTTGTAGCCGGGGTCGGAGATCAGCGGCGTCCCGGCGTCGCTCACGAGCGCTATCGCCCGGTCGCCGAGCTCGGCGACAATCCGCTCGCGCTGCTCATCGCTCGAATGATCGTCGTAGCGGCCCATCGGGACCCTGGCGGCAATGTGCTGCAGCAGCTTGGCGGTGACCCGCGTGTCTTCGGCGAGAATTCGGTCGGCGCGGCGGAGCGTGTCCGCGGCACGCGGCGATAGGTCGCCGAGATTTCCGATGGGTGTCGCGACGATATGCAGGCCCGGTGGGAGGGGATCACTCATGCGCCGCGATTAACCCCTTCCAATTGAACCGGAAAAGAGTCATCGTTGCGACTTCCGTCATGTACCTGGGGAGAGGTGCGATGATTGCATTGCTCGGCGCTTCGACGCTCATGCTCGCGGCGCTTCAGGCGTCGATTACCGCGCCGACGAGCGCGTTTCGCGACTGTCTCCATGACGCGGCCGACAAGGCCACGGGCGAGAAGGTGAGCGGCGACACGATCGAGACTTACCTGCGTAGTGCCTGCACCGTCCAGATGGGGACGCTCAAGGACGCGCTGGTCGCTTTTCGAGTGAAGAACGGCATGAGCAAGAAAGCTGCGGCGGACGACGCGCAGATGACGATCGACGATTATGTCGCGACGCCAGCAGACAATTATCGCTTCTTTGCCGAACGGAACGCGGCAAAGCCGACGCCCGCTGCGGCGCCGGCGACGCCGCAGCCATCTACCCCGCAGCCGCCGCAATAGTAAGCGGTCGAGGCGCGAGCTGAACCGCTGCGATATCGCCGAGGATGTGGTCGAGGAGCAGGCGGCCGGCTGATGTGAGTGCGATCCGCGTACCGTCGAGCTTCAGGTGACCCGAGCCGGCGAGCCGCTCGACTCGGTTCCAGTCGACGATCGATCCGAGGGCGAACCGCGAAGCAATCGAATCGACGTCGACCCCCTCGCGCAGGCGAAGACCCATGACAAGCGCTTCGTCCGCCGCTTCCGTCGGCGAAAGCTGCGCTTCTTCGCCGATCCCGTGTCGATTTCGCGCGATCGCCGACAGGAAATTCTCCGGCTTGCGGTGGCGAACGGTGCGCATGCCGAGCCGCCGACCGTGAGCACCGGGTCCAACACCGGCATAGTCTCCATAGCGCCAGTAGGTGAGATTGTGCCGGCTCTCATGCCCGCGCCGTGCATAGTTGCTGATCTCGTAGGCGGGCATGTGCGCCTCCGACGTCATGGCGTCGGTCAGCTCGTACAGCGCCGCGGCTGAGTCACTGTCTAGGGGCCCGAGTTCGTTCTTTGCGTCCATGCTCGCGAAGCGCGTGCCCGGCTCGATCGTCAGCTGGTAGAGCGAGAGGTGCTTCGTGCCGAGCGAGAGTGCCTGGGCGAGCATTGCCGACCAGCTCGCCTCCGTGTCTTCCGGAAGCGCATAGATCAGGTCGAAGCTGACCCGGCGGAAATTGCGCTGCGCGATCTCGAGCGCTCGAAAGCCCTCGCTCGCAGAGTGGGCGCGGCCAAGGAAGCGCAGCGCCTTGTCGTCGAAACTCTGGAGCCCGAGGGAGAGGCGGTTGACGCCGGCGCGGGAAAGATCGGCGAAGCGGTTAGCCTCGACCGAATTCGGATTCGCCTCGAGCGTGATCTCGATGTCAACGGCAGGCGCCCAGTGCGCCGTCGCCGCGACGATGATCGCTTCGGCGGTGCCGGGATCCATCAGCGACGGCGTGCCGCCCCCGAAGAAGATGGAGGTCAGCCGGCGATTGGGAAGCAGCCGCGCCTCGTGTCGAAGGTCGGCAAGCAGAGCCTCGCGCCATTGTTCCTGGTCGATGCCAGCGCGCACGTGGCTGTTGAAGTCGCAGTACGGGCATTTGCTGACGCAGAACGGCCAGTGGACGTAGAGGGCCAGCGCCTCTCCACTCATTCGTTCAGCGCCTGCAGCAATTTGCGGAACGCGTCGGCGCGGTGGCTGATCGAGTGCTTGAGCTCGGAGTCGAGCTCGCCGAAGGTCTGCTCCTGACCGACGGCAACGAACATCGGGTCGTAGCCGAAACCCCGATCCCCGCGGGGCGGCCAGACGAGGATTCCGTCGACTCGCCCGTCGAACGTTTCGGTCTGCCCGTCGTTTGGCCACGCAATCGCGAGCGAGCAGGCAAAGTGCGCGGCGGGCGGCGCGTCCGGCTCGGCAGCCTCGACCTCGCGCCACACCTTGTCCATCGCGCGCATCCAGTCGCGCTTGCCATTCTCGTCCTCGGCCCAGCGCGCGGAGAAGATGCCCGGCCGCCCCTGCAACGCATCGACGCACAGGCCGCTGTCGTCGGCGAGCGCCGGCAGGCCCGAAAGGTCGGCGGCCTGACGCGCTTTGAGGTCCGCGTTGTCCGCGAAAGTGTTGCCGATCTCCTCCGGCTCTGGAAGGCCGAGATCGTCGGCGCCGACGCAAGCGATGCCGAGTGGAGCGACCAGCGCCGCAATCTCGCGCAGCTTGCCGGGATTGTGGGTGGCGATGACCAGCTTTTCGCCAATCGGTCTCATCGACCGACCGCCTTGAGCTGAGCTGTGAAAATGTCCGAGCAGCCGATGCGTGCGAGTCGAAGCAGCCGAAGCAGCCCCTCCTCGTCATAGCATTCGCCCTCCGCCGTAACCTGCGCCTCGACCACCAGCCCGTCGGCGGTCAGCACGAAATTACCGTCGCACCCTGCCTGGCTGTCCTCTTCATAATCCAGGTCGAGCACCGCCGTGCCATTGTGGAAGCCGCAGCTCACCGCCGCGACCTGGGTGCGGATTGGGTCGACCGCCATCGCCTTGGTTTCGAGCAACTTGTCGACCGCGATCCGGAGCGCGACCCAGCCGCCCGAAATTGATGCCGTGCGGGTGCCGCCATCGGCCTGGATCACGTCACAGTCGACGATCACCTGCCGTTCGCCGAGCTTGGGCAGGTCCACGACGGCACGCAACGAGCGGCCGATCAGCCGCTGAATCTCCTGGGTGCGGCCCGACTGCTTGCCCTTGGCGGCCTCGCGGTTGCCGCGCGTGTGGGTAGCACGCGGGAGCATCCCGTACTCGGCGGTCACCCAGCCCTGGCCCTTTCCGCGAAGGAACGGCGGAACCTTCTCCTCGACGCTAGCCGTGCACAGCACGCGCGTGTCGCCGAAGCTGACGAGGCACGAGCCTTCGGCATGGCGGGTGAAGCCGGGCTCGAACCTGAGCTCGCGCATCTGGTCGGGGACGCGTCCGGATGGGCGCATAGGGGCTATTCTCCTGATACAGGTTCGGGGGCGTCCCTAGACCGCTGCAGCGCTCAATCCTAGATGCATGGGCATGGCCCAGCCGATCAGCGAACTCACCGACCGCATGCGCGAAATCTTCGGGCTGGTCGTCGAGTCGTACCTCGAACGAGGCATACCCGTTGGCTCGAAGGCGATCGCCGGCTCGATCAGCCTGTCGCCCGCGTCGATACGCGGCGTGATGCAGGAGCTCGAGGAACGGGGACTGCTCACCCACCCGCACACGTCGGCGGGCCGGGTCCCGACCGACACCGGGCTTCGGCTGTTCGTAGACGGGATCATGCAGGCCGCAGCGCCCGACCCGCGCGAGAGACGCGAAATCGAGCGGCAGATCGCTCGCGACCAGCCGATCGAGGATGCGCTTGCAGCCGCATCGGCGGCGCTCTCGGGCCTCAGCCAGGCCGCCGGCGTGGTGCTCGCACCGAAGCGCGAGTTGGTGCTCAGGCAATTGAGCTTCGTGCCGCTGAACGAGCGCCGCGCGCTTGCGGTGCTCGTCGGCGCCGACGGAAGCGTCGAGAACCGGATCGTTTCGCTCGACGGGGAGACGACCGCCCACGCCCTGACGGAAGTCGCCAATTTCATCAATGCACGGCTGGCCGGACTCACACTCGCCGAAGCCGAAGCGCGACTCCGCGCCGAGGTCCGCGAGCGCAAGGAACTGGTCGATGCCGCCGCTGCCGAGCTGGTTGCCTCCGGCCTCGCTGCGTGGAGCCACGATCACGCGCGCCGGCCGGTGCTGATCGTGCGCGGCCATGCGAACCTGCTCGACGCGACCGCAGCCGACGACCTCGAGCGTGTGCGCAGCCTGCTCGACGAGCTCGAAGAGGCGCAGGAAATCGCCCGGCTGCTCGAAAGCGCGCACGACGCGCCGGGTTGCCGAATCTTCATCGGATCGGAGAACCGGATGTTCGCGCTTTCGGGTTCTTCGGTGATTGCCGCGCCCTATCGCGGGAGCCAGGGGGAGGTCGTCGGCGTTGTCGGGGTGATTGGTCCCACGCGGTTGAACTATGCGCGCGTGGTGCCCATGGTGGATTTCACGGCGAAAGCACTCACGAGATTGATGGCATGATGGACGCGACCAAGGACGACGAGGAACTCCACGAGGAGGCCGAGGAGCTGCGCAACGAGACGGCGGAAGGCGCGCCGGAAGTCGCGGAGCACGACCGTGTCGCCGAGCTCGAGAAGCAGCTCGAGGAAGCACGGTCCAGGGCGCTCTATGCGGTAGCGGAGACCCAGAATGTGCGCCGCCGGCTGGAGCAGGAGCTGCAACAGGCGACGAGCTACGCCGCTGCAGGCTTCGCGCGCGACATGCTGACGATCAAGGACCATCTCGACCGCGCGCTCGCCGCGGTCAGTGACGACCTTCGCGCGGACAAGACCGCGAGCCAGTTCCTTGCGGGGATCGAAGCCACCGCTCGCGAGATCGAAGCTGCGTTCCAGCGCCACGGGATCAGCCGCATCAAGTCGGTTGGCGAGCCGCTCGATCCGCACCGGCACCAGGCGATGATGGAAATCCCCTCCGCCGATGCGCAGCCGGGGACGATCGTCGAGGAAATGCAGGCAGGCTACATGATGAAGGACCGCCTTTTGCGCCCGGCGCTGGTCGGGGTCGCGAAAAAGCCGGACTGACCTGCGTCAGCGCGAAAAGACGGCGCCGTGCGGCTTGCCCGCGCCTGTCCAGCCGTGCGGCCACGTCCGGCTTGCAAAACTGAATCCCGGAACGCCGTCCGCGTCGCGGAATGTCGTGTCAATGCTGAGCGCGCCACTGACAGCGTCGAGCTTCAGCAGATAAGTTCGATCGCCCGGGCGTTCGGAGGTAATCACGATCCGGCCGGTCGCGCGGTCAAGGCCCGTCCAGTGCGCTGCGTAGTCCGGACTGATCACCAGCCGCGACACCTCGCGCGGGTGCGTGCCGTCGGTCATGTCCAGCACGATGAAGCCGTGAATGTCGGGGACGCTTTCGATCAGGTAATGGCCGACGAAGGTCGGCACGCCGCACCAGCTGCCGGGAAAGGTGTAGACCAGCTCCGCCTTCGGCTCGCTGGTTTCCATCCCGCTCACCCGCTCGATTCCGCAGGCGAGGGTCTGAATGTAGGCCGCGCCGTCGGGACCGATGCGGACCTCCTCGGGGCTGATGTGCCCATAGAGTTGCGCCCCCGGATCAAGATGGAACGTCTTGAGCAGCTTCAGGTCGGACAAGCGCCACAGCTGCGCGGTCGTGGCGCGGAGCAGACCGTCGTTTTGCATCGCGGAGTTGGTGGAGAGTACGCGGTCGATTTCGGGCATCACCGCCAGGCTGTACGGCTGAAGCGCGGCATCGGGGAATGCCGGGTCGGCGCTGCTTGCCGAACGCACGGCGTGGCCCGAATCATCGATTTCGACCAGGCCGCCTGTGATCGAGCCGCTTCGGTCGGTCGCGCCGTCCATCATGTTGCCGTGCATGGGCATCGCTCCCGACCGATATTGAAAGGTAGCGAGCACATGGCCGTTCGGAATGCGCAGAAAGCTGTGCGGAAACGCGTAGCCGGCAAGCTCGGTGAACTCGGCGGCGACCTTCGGGTGACGAGCGTCGCGCAGGTCGAAGACAAAGCTGTGCCCGGCGTCGAAATCGTTCGCGAACAGCAAGCCGGCGGCCGGCATTTCATATTCGGTATGGTGCGGGCGAACGCTGACCTGGTCGGTCGCCACGGACGTGACAAGTCGACCATAAGTGGACGAGGAGGGATCCGCATCGATAACGGCAAGGAAGTCCTTGCCCTCGGCCTTCTGGTCGCCCGAGAAGACGAACAAATAATGGCCTTTGTCGGACTGCGCTGCGACTGGCGCCGATTGGAGCGCGGCCGCGCACAATGACGTCGCGATCAATGCTCGAAGCATCGCGTCCCCCCGTAAAGCCTGCCCGACTGAACGTCTCTGCGCTCACTCCTGCGCCAAATCAATTAACCTCGGGAAGTGACCTCAGAACGGGAAATACATCTGGATCGCGACCACGGCGGCAGCCCAGGTGATGAAGTTGAGCGGCAGCCCGACCTTCAGGAAGTCGGCGTAGGAATAACCGCCCATCTGATAGACGAGCACGTTCGTCTGGTAGCCGAACGGGGTCGCGAAGGCGGCGCTTGCGGCGATCATGATCGCGACCAGGAACGGCCGCGGGCTGACGCCGAAGGCCTCGGCCATCGATACGGCCACGGGCGTGAAAAGGACCGCCACCGTGGCATTCGACAGGAGCTCGGTGGCGAACAAGGTCACGCCGTAGAGGATGATCAACGCCAGCATCGGGCTCATCGACTCCATCGTCCCGATCAGCGCGTCGGTCGCGGCAGAGGCGAGGCCGCTCTGCTCGAGCGCAATCCCGAGCACGACCATGCCCGCGATCAGCATCAGCACCTCGGGCCTCAGCCCTTGATAGGCTTCGTCGGCGGTGATGATCCGCAGCAGGATCAGAAGCACGGCGCCGGCGAAGGCGCAGGCGGCGATCGGCGCCACGTTCAACGTGGACAACAGGATCACGAGGATGAAGACGGACAGCGACACAATCGCGCGCAGCGGCTGCAGAGGAACGCTTTTCGAGAAGGCCTCGGCCGAGCCGACCAGTCCGCCCACCAAACCTGCTTCCCTATACTGCTCCGAAGCAGCTGTGCCGCCGTTTTCGCTCGGTCCCGGCTCGTCGTCGACGCGGATCAGGCGGCCGGAAAAGAAGAGGAGGTAGAGCCCGCCTGCAAGCGCGACGAAAAGCCCGACGGGGGTGATCTCGAACATGCCGAAGCGCGGCTGCCCGGCGACCGATGCCATGTCGTTGACCAGGAGGTTGGTCGAGGTGCCGATCAGGGTGCAGCAGCCACCGAGCACCGCAGCATAGGACAAAGGGATGAGGTAGCGTTTGGGCGATCGTCCCAGCGACTTGGCGGCGTCGCGCACGACGGGCGCTGAGAGAACGACGATCGGCGTGTTGTTGAGGAAGGCCGAGGCACCGCCGGCGAGGCCGATCAACACCCATAGGCCGGTAGTCCCGATCCTCCGGCAAAGCACGACCACCTTCTCGATCGCGGCGTCGAGCAGTCCCGACAGCTCCATCGCGTAGGCAATGACGAACAGCGAGGCGAGCGCGATGATCGCCGGGCTGGCGAATGCGCCCTGGACCTCGACGGGCCGAACTGCGCCGGTGATCAGAAGCACCGCCGCGCCGCCCAGCGCAACCACGTCGGCGCGCGCCTTGTCGAGGATCAGCGCGGCGACCACAGCGACCAGGACAGCCAGAGTGACGAGCTGGTCGAAGGTCATGTGCGGCCGTACTTTTCCCTGTTCTTCTCGCGCGCGGCCTTCGCTTCTGGCACAGTGGGCCGATGGTGCACAGGCGCTTCATTTTGCTCGCTGCGATGGTTTCGGTGTTGGCTGCGGCGGGTTGCGGCCGAAACGAGCCGGCGGTGACGCAGAATCGGCCGGCGCCGGCACCTGCAAAGCCGAAGCCTCAACCCGCGATTCCCCTGCCGGAACCGAAGCTCGAGCGCGAGCAGCTGATCTTCACCGCGCTGCGGGCCATGTCCGCGGTCGCTCTCGGCAGGGACGATTCGGCTGCGCAAAAGCAGCTCAAGGGGCGCGAGTTCGAGCTTCGGCTGCGGTTCGGCTGCCCGGGCGTGCCGGCCGCCAAGGCGCGAAGCTGGAGCTACGACGAGAAGCAGCACGCGCTGAGGGCTCATTTCGATGCAGACCTGTCCGCCGAGAGCGTCCCGTCGAGCGACCTGCTGCTCAGGGGCTATGAGGGCGTGGTCGGCTTCACGATCGCGCGGCCGCTCCTGCTGTCGCCCGGATGCCCGACGCCGGAGTTTGCCGCGGTCAGTGCGACGGAGCCGACGATCGCGGTCGCGCAGCTTTTCACGAGCCAGGAATCGCGCGTGCAACGGCCGGAGAAGGCGTACGACCTGACCAAGGTGATCGCGGATTCGGAAAAGCCGACGCAGGGGCTCGACCTCGTCATAAGCGGCCGTTTCCACGAGCTGTCGGATGGGCGCGTCGTCCATTGCGCGGCTAACGATGGCCCGCCGGCCTGCATCCTCGCCGCGAAGCTCGACCGGGTCGCGATCGAAAATCCGGTGACCGGCACGGTGCTCGGCGAATGGAGCCAGTGGTAGCGTTCACCGTGCGAGCAGCCACAGCGCCGCGGTCAGCGCGACGGTCGCCGCCACCGTCACCACGGTGATGAACCGGAGCACGCCGATTCTCACCGTTTCCACCTCGTGCGTGTGCAGACGGTGGATGACGATGCACGCGCGGCGCTCGGCGGCGACAAAGATGACGAGGGCGATCAGCAGGAAGGCGGTCGCGATCGCGTGCGGCACCCACAGGGGCTCGATCCTGCCGAACAATGCATGGAAGCCGAGGCCGATGCCGATGCACCCCAGTCCCGTGCGCAGCCAGCTTCCGAACGTGCGTTCGTTGGCGAGAACGGTGCGGTCTTCTGCGAAATCGGTGCGCTTGCGTGCTTCGGCGGTCGTTTCGGGAACTTGGTGCTGTTCGGCCATGCCGAACGGTCAATGCACCTCGCGGTGATGGGTTGCCGATTTGGTCGCGAGGCTGAAGCGGGGCTCGGGCTCGACTGAGCCGAGAAGGCGCCCCGCGGCGTAGCGGCCGACCTCCGGGCCATGCTTGAATCCGTGCCCCGATCCACCGCCGAGGAGCAGCACGTTGCTCCAGCGCGGATGTAGGTCGATCAGGAAATCGCCGTTCGAGCTGTTCTCATACTGGCAGACCCGCGCTTCGGTGAGGGGCGCCCCCATGAGAAGCGGGAAGCGGCGGTCGCGGAACGCGACGATCTCCGCGAGCGCGGCCTCGGTGGGGCGCCGATCCTGTGTGTCGGGATCGACAGGGACGCCGTGCGCATCGTGCGCGAACTTGACCCCGCGGCTTTCGAGATCGGGAAAGCCGTAAAAGATGTCGCCGCCGTTGAAATCCGCCCACGCCGGCATCGCGCCGTTTACGAAGCGTCGGTCGCCCGACGGTGGTGCAAAGAAGAAGACCTCCTGGCGCGTTGGCAGGATCCTCTGACCGATCACGTCAGGAAACAGCTTTGGCAGCCAAGGGCCGAGCGCGAACACGAAACGGTCCGCCGCGATCCGTTCGCCTGCCGAAAGGCGCAGCTCGTGCAACGCGTTCTCCCTACCCGTGGGTTCCACAGCCGACCCGCGCAAGTAAGTGCCGCCGTCGCGGACAAAACGGTCGACGAGGGTAAGGACCGCCCTCCGCGCCATCAGCGCGCCGAACTCAGGCTCGTACAGCCCGACGCTGATCCCGTCGAAGCCGATCATCGGAAACCGGCGCGCCATTTCGCTCTGGGTCAGGACCTCAGTCGAAAGGCCCGCGCTGTTGTGCGCCGCGATGCTGTCGCGGACGTACGGTTCTTCGGTCGCAAAGAAGAACAGCACGCCGCAGTCGATGAAGATCGGTAGGCCCGAGACGGCGCTCAGTGCCTTCCACTGCGGAAGCGAATCCACCGCCATGCGCGTGTAGATCGCGTCCTTTCCGTAGGCGGCGCGGGTCAGCCGCGATTCGCCCCCCGACGACGCACGGCTGTTCGCCGGACCCCACGCGTCGATCAGCGTGACCTTGTGGCCTTGCCGGAGCAGGTGGTGCGCCGTCCATGCGCCGAACACGCCCGCGCCCACGACCGCGACATGGTCTTTCATGGTTCGCTTGTAGGTCTTCGCGACAGCAGGGGAAACGGCTGCGCCGCCCGCCCCGATCAGGAGCGAGCGGCGCGTGAGCGCGAAGTGCATCCGCGCGCCGTCAGCCGCGCTCGCCGCCCTCGACCGGCGCAGGCGG
>NZ_WJSQ01000077.1 GCF_009720245.1 Sphingomonas segetis
CCGCGCCACTCCNGCTCGAACGCCGTCCGGGCGGCAACGACCGCCGCCGCGACGTCGGCCTCGCCGGCCTGGCCGACCGTTGCCCAGGGCGCCGAGGTGAAGGGGTTGATCGCGGGGAAGCGCTCGCCGGACGAGGGCGCGACCCACTCCCCGCCGATATAGAGGTCGTAATCCCTGAGCTTCGCCGGCACCTGCATCTCCAGGCCTACCGGCTTAGCGGCCGGCGGAGCGCGGCTACAATATGAACTTCCGACGCCAGAATAACCTCCCGGCATGATGCAGGCGCATAGCGGCAGCGCTCATTGTTATTGGAATGCATCCTCGTCGGGCCTAGGGTCGCCTTCCAGCAAAGTGCGGGGAATGTTCTTGCCGAACAGCGTGCCGGCCGACAGGATCTATGACTTCATCGTCGTTGGAGCGGGCTCGGCGGGCTGTGTCGTTGCCAACCGGCTGTCCGCGGATCCCGCCACCCGGGTGCTTCTGGTCGAGGCCGGGCCGCGCGATTCGAGCATCAACATCCATATCCCGCTGATGGTCGTGAACCTGCTGCGCGACCCGAAGCACACCTGGCCGTTCGTCACCGAGCCCCAGGCCGCGCTCAACGGCCGCAGGCAGCTCTGGACCCGCGGCCGGGTGCTGGGCGGGTCGAGCTCGATCAACGGCAACGTCTATGTCCGCGGCGATCCGGGCGAGTTCGACAGCTGGGAAGCGCTCGGGCTGCCGGGATGGGGCTGGAGCGACATGCTTCCTTATTTCAAGCGGATGGAATGCTATCCCGGGGGAGACGAGCGGACACGCGGACGCGACGGCCCGATCGGAGTCACCAGCCTCAGGAATTTCGATGAGCTCGCCGACGCCTTCATCATGGCGTGCGGCGAATCCGGCCAGCCGATCGTGGAGGATTATAACGACGGCCATTACGAAGGTGCCGCCTATCTCCAATATTCGACGCGCCGCGGCTTCCGCTCGTCGTCGGCGGTCGGGTACCTCAAGCCGGCGCGCGGCCGGAGCAACCTCGACGTCCTGGTCGACAGCCAGGTCGCCCGGGTGCTGATCCGCGACCGGACTGCGACCGGGGTCGAGCTTCGCCGCGGCGGGGCGCTCGAGCGCTTCGCGGCGCGCAGGGAAGTAATCCTCAGCGCCGGTCCGGTTCAGTCGCCGCAGCTGCTCGAGCTTTCCGGAATCGGCCGCCCCGACGTGCTTCGGCCGCTGGGGATCGAGGTCGTGCAGGTGGCCCCCGGAGTCGGCGAAAACCTCCGCGACCATCCCAACACCCGGCTGACCTTCGAATGCGCCAGGCCGATCACCATCAACGACGTGCTGCAGAACCCGGTCGCCAAGGTCCGCGAAGGACTGAAGTTCGCGCTGCGCGGCAAGGGGCTCCTGTCGATCTGCTCGGCAACGGCGCACGTCGTGACGCGGTCCGACGAGGACCAGCCGCGGCCGGATTTGAAGCTGCAGCTGCAGCCTTTTTCCGGGAAGGACAGGTACGCGCGCCGGCCGGAGGACGGCCTTGATGCCCATTCCGGGTTCACGATCGGCGTGATGGGCCTTCGTCCTTTTTCGCGCGGCTGGGTCCATGCCGCCTCGCCGGATCCGTTCGCGCATCCGCGGATCGACCCGAAATATCTCGACGACCCGCGCGACGCGCGCGTCCTGCTCGCGGGGATCAAGGCGGTTCGCGACCTCGCCAGCTTCCCGTCGCTCAAGCGCCTGATCGTCAGGGAAACGAGGCCCGGCGAGGCCGTCGCGAGCGACGGCGACATCCTCGATTATATCCGCGAGACCACGCAGACGACGTGGCACATCGTGGGAAGCTGCAAGGCCGGGACCGACGGCGGGGCGGTGGTCGATCCGGAGCTTCGGGTGCGGGGCATCGCCGGCCTGCGGGTGATCGACTCGTCGGTCTTCCCGACGATCCCGTCCTCGAACACGAACGCGCCGACCATCGCGCTCGCGGAACGGGGCGCCGACCTGGTCATCGAGAGCTGGCGGGCCGGCGCCGGGCGGAGGGCGCAATGCGCATAGAACGCATCGAAATCCATGTGACCGAGCTGCCGGTCCGGCTGACCCGGACCTTTTCCAGCGGCAGCTACGACAGCGGCCCGGCGGGCCAGCTCCTCGGCAAGCCGGTGCTCGTCAGGGTCCATGCGGGCGGCGTCGCCGGGGTCGGTCAGGTCCGCCCGATCGCGCCGGGCCATTTCGTCCCCGACACCACGCACAGCGTCGTCGCCGCCATCCGGGAAATCTACGGGCCGATGCTGATCGGCCGCCGGCTCGCCGATCTCGAGGACATCAACCGCGGCTTCCTGTCCCGCCTCCCCGGCAATTTCGCGGCCCGGGCGGTCCTCGACATCGCCCTTCACGACGCGCTCGGAAAGGCGCTCGGCGTTCCCCTCTGCGACCTGATCGGCGGGCGATCGCAGGACAGCATCCCGCTCGAATGGTCGGTCAGCCTCTATGACGAGACCTCGCGGATGGTCGACGATTCGCTTCGCGCGGTCGAGGAGTTCGGAATGTCGGTCCTGTGCCTGAAGGCCGCCGGGGGCGAAGGCTGGCGCCGCGACGTCGCAAATTTCGAGGCGGTCAGGAAAGCGGTCGGGGACGAGATCGTGATCGGGGTCGACCCGAACACCGGCTGGACGGTGGCGGAGACGGTTCGGGCGCTGTCGGCGCTCGACGAGATGGATCTCGGCTATTGCGAGCAGCCGGTCGACCGGCGCAATCTTCGCGGGCTGGCACACATCCGAAGCGTGGCCGGCGGCGTGCCGGTGATGGTCGACGAGAGCCTGTTCACCCTCGAGGACTCGGCCGCGATCGCCGCCGCCGGAGCCGCGGACGTGTTCTGCGTCAAGCTCTACAAGGTCGGAGGGCTGCACGCCGCTCGGAAGATCTGCGCCGTCGGCGAAGCCAATGACATCAAGGTGAACTGCGGCGGGCTCGCGGCGGGTTCGCAGCTCGAAGCGGCCGCGGCGGCGCATTTCTGCGCCTCCATTCCGCTCCAGCGCAGCTTCGGAGCCGCCGAATTCGCGTTCGGCGTCGGGGTCCTCGGCGACGATCCGCTCATCGCCGACGGCGCGATGAAGATCGAGCAGGGGTGCGTCGTCCCGCCTTCGGGTCCGGGGCTCGGGCTCACGCTCGACGAACGGGCGCTCGAGCGGATGTCCCTTCACAGGGAAACGGTCGGCGGGTGACTGCTAGCCCTGTCCGAGCGCGGCCCGGATCGCGGAGCCGGTCAGCGACGGTGCGATCGACTGGATGAAGTCGAGCAGATAGGGCCGGAGATAGGTGTTCGGTCGGAGCACGATGTTGACGGTGCTCGACGGAAAGATGTCGCTCGCGTCGCGCGCTCCGATGCCCGCATCGCGCTGCTCGTCATAGGTGAGCGATGCGAGGATGCCGATTCCCAGCCCCAGCCCGACATAGGTCTTGGAGACGTCGGCATCGATCCCGCTCATCACGATCTTCGGTTCGATCCCGGCGTCGGAAAAGGCCTTCATCACTTTCCACCGGCCGCTGTAGTGCGAGTCATAGGTGATGATCGGATATTTCGCGATCTCCTCGATCGTGAGCTTCGGGACGGCGAGGATCGGATGCCCGAGCGGGGCGACGATGCAGCGCTCGAGGTCGAAGCATGCCAGTTTGACGAGGTTGTGGAACTCGCGCGTGGTGTCGGTCGCGATCGCGAGGTCCGCGTCGCCGGCATCGACGAGATCGCAGATTTCCTCGGGATGCCCCTGCCGGAGGACGAGCTTCACGTCGGGATATCTGGCGACGAACCGCTCCACGACCGTCGGGAGCACGTAGCGGGCGTGGGTGTGCGTCGTGCCGATGGTGAAGATCCCGCGCGCCCCGGCATGGATGTCCTCCTTGAGCGCCTTGAGCGCCGCGATGTCCGTCGAGATCCGCTGCGCGATGGAGAAGACCGTCCGGCCGGGCTCGGTGAGATCGATGATCCGGTTTCGGGTGCGAAGGAATATCTCGAACCCGAGCTCCTGCTCGAGCAGCTGCATCTGCCTGCTGACTCCGGGCTGCGAGGTGTGAAGCGATTCCGCCGCAGCCGACAGATGGTTTCCGTGCCGGACGATCTCAACCACGTAACGGAGCTGCTGAAGCTTCACGGATCCACGCCTGCCATGCCGCAATAGCATGCTAGCATGCCGGAATATTGCGTGAATGTATAGCGGGAGACACTACCCTTGCCGGGCGGATCCAGCGCGCGCCGCCGCGCGCCCCCGGTCCGCATAGGGGTGGGACAATCGCGAGGCTGGACTCGATGGATCGGAGCGGAAGTGCGTGGGACGTCGTCGTCGTCGGCGGAGGCAATGCCGCGCTGTGCGCGGCGATCAGCGCCGCCGACGGCGGCGCGCGAGTCCTCCTGCTCGAACGCTCGCCGGTCGAACAGCGCGGCGGCAACAGCTGCTATACCGACGGCCTCATGCGGACCGTGTACGAAGGCGCCGACGACATCCGCGCTTTCTGCCCGGACCTGACTGATGCCGAGATGGAGATCAGCGACTTCGGACGCTACACCGAAGAGGATTTCTTCGACGACATGGGCCGGATCACCCAGTACCGGACCGACCCCGACCTGTGCGAGCTGCTGGTCAAGAACAGCAGGGACACGATCCTGTGGCTGCGCGGGCAGGGCGTCCGCTTTTTCCCCAATTTCGGACGCCAGGCCTATAAGGTCGACGGCCGCTTCAAGTTCTGGGGCGGCGCGACGATCGCCGTCTCGAGCGGCGGGCCGGGCCTGGTCGATTCGCTGTTCGCCGCGGCCGAACGGAAGGGCGTCGCGATCCGCTACGAGGCTTGGGTCCGCGAGCTGGTTCACGACGAGAACGGCATCTCCGGAGTGGTCGTCACCGGGCCTGACCGCAAGCGCGAGATCGTCCCGGGCTCGGCGGTGGTTCTCGCCTGCGGCGGCTTCGAGGCCAATGCCGAGTGGCGCGCAAAATATCTCGGGCCGGGCTGGGACCTCGCGAAGGTGAGAGGCACGAGGTTCAATACCGGCGACGGGCTGGCGATGGCGATTGCCGCCGGGGCCCAGCCCCACGGCCACTGGTCGGGATGCCATGCGGTGTCGTGGGAACGCAATGCCGAGGACTTCGGCGAGCTGGCGCTGACCCCGCAATACCAGCGCCACTCCTATCCCTTCTGCATCATGGTCAACCGCGACGGCCGCCGGTTCGTCGACGAGGGCGCCGACTTCCGTAATTACACCTACGCCAAATATGGCCAGGCGGTGCTCCAGCAGCCGGGGCAGCTCGCCTGGCAGATATTCGATTCCAAGGTCGCCCACCTGCTGCGCGACGAGTACCGGACGCGGCATGTCAGCAAGGTGACCGCAAGCTCGCTCGAGGAGCTCGCTTCCAGGCTCGACGAGGTCGATGGCCGGCAGCTGCTGCAGACGATCGAGGAGTTCAATGCCTCGGTTGCGGCCGACGTGCCGTTCGATCCGAACATCAGGGACGGGCGAAGCGCATCGAGCGGCGGGGTGCCGCGAAGCAACTGGGCCAACCCGGTCGATACGCCGCCGTTCGAAGCCTATGCGGTCACCTGCGGCGTCACGTTCACGTTCGGCGGCGTGCGCGTGTCGACCGGTGCCGAGGTGCTCGACACCGGCGGCTCGGCGATCCCGGGGCTGTTCGCGGCCGGCGAAATGGTCGGCGGCCTCTTCTACTTCAACTATCCCGGGGCCACCGGGCTCACCAGCGGGTCCGTGTTCGGACGGATCGCCGGAGAAGGCGCGGCGGCGTTCGCAGCGGCTGCCCGGAGCGACCCGGCGCACGCATCCGCAGCCTGATTCACAAGCGACGAAGAAAGCGATTCATGAACGTCAGAGCGAATATCTCCACCGGCACTCCCACGCGCGACCTCGCCGAGTTCGCGAGCGCGCTGACGTTCGATCAGCTCCCGGACGACCTCATCCTCAACGCCAAGCAGTGCATCCGCGACAGCCTCGGCTGCGGGCTGTTCGGATCGGTGAAGCCGTGGACCGAGGCCGTCGCGCGGACGATCGGTCTGCTCGGGCAGTCGCCGACGGCAAGCGTGTGGGGCTCGTCGCAGCGCGCCGACCCGCTCGGCGCCGCCTTCGTCAACGGCACCGCGGCGCAGGGGTTCGAGCTCGACGATTGCCACGACCAGTCGATGTCGCATTATGGCGCCGGGGTCATTCCGGCGGTGCTCGCGTCCGCCGAGGGGTTCGGCCGCTGCAGCGGCCGCGACATCATCCTCGCGACCGTTGCCGGCTACGAGCTCGGGACGCGGATCGGGAACACGGTAAGCCCGAGCGCCTTCCATCGCGGCTTCCATCCCTGCGGGCTGACGAGCACCTTCGCCTCGGCCGCAGCGATCGCCAAGCTGCTGGGCCTCGATCCCGACCGATATGTGAGCGCGCTCGGGCTCGCCGGCTCCCAGGCAGCCGGCCTGATGGCGTCGCAGTTCGGCGCCATGGCGAAGAGGTTCCACTCGGGCAAGGCGTCGCAGAACGGCATCATCGCCGCGCTCTGCGCGCGCGAGGGGCTGACCGGCGTGCGCGACGTTCTCGAGGCGCCTTATGGCGGCTTTTGCTCGACCTATGCCGAAAGCTACGACCTCGGCTGGGCGACCGCGGGGCTCGGAACCGAGTTCGAGATGCGCAGGAACGGGTTCAAGCGCTATTCGTCGCTTGCAAGCAGCCAGACATCGGTCGACGCCCTTCGCCAGATCATCGCCCGCGAAGCCATTCGCGGCGAGGACGTCGAGAAGGTGAGGATCGGCACCACCAACATGGTCTTCGTCCACTGCGGTTGGCCGTACGAGCCCAAGGAGACGATCACCGCGCAGATGAACCTGCCGTACACGGCGGCCGTCACGCTGCTCGAAGGCGACGCCTTCGTCGACCAATATTCTGACGAGAAGCTGCGCGACCCGGCGATCGTGGACCTCGCCGGCCGGGTCGAGGTGCATGTCGATCCGGAGCTCGACGCGCTTGGCCCCCACGAGATGCGCGCCGTCCGTGTCGAGGTCGCGATGAAGTCGGGAGAGGTGCACCGGCAGGAGGTCACCTACCGCAGCGGCCACTGGAAGAATCCGCTCCCGGAGGAAACGCTCAAGGCCAAGTTCCGCGACCTCGCCGGGCGCGTGCTGACGAGCGAGGGGGTCGAGAGGATCGAGCGCGTGATCGACAATCTCGAAAAGGAGGAGGAGCCGGCGCCGGCGCTCGGGCGCGCGCTTCAGCAGGTGCGCGGCGCGTGACCCGGACGCTTGGCCAAAGCATCGCCCGGTTCGCCTCTGCCGCCTCGGCCGGCACCATCCCGGAGGAGGTGCGCCGCGCCGCGCGCATGCACATCGTCGATTCGATCGGCGTCTCGATCGCCGGGGCAAGCCCCGCGGAGGAGAGCGGACGGGCGGCCGCGAAGCTCGCCGAGGGCTGGCGCTCGCCGGACGGCTCGACCATGCTCGGCGCCGGCGCGCGGGCGCGGCCGGAGCTGGCCGCTCTGTTCAACGGAGCGCTCGCCCAGGCCCTGGAAATGGACGACAAGCACGGATCCTCGCTCGCCCGCCCGGGCTCGACGATCGTTCCGGCGGTGCTCGCGCTCGGCGAAGCATACGGCAGAAGCGTCGGCGAGGCGATCGCTTCGACCGTCGTCGGCTATGAGGTCATGATCCGCCTCGGGTTCGTCGCCGCCGAGCGTTTTCTCGAGCGCGGCTATCACACCAGCTCGCTGCTCGGTCCGTTCGGAGCCGCCGCGGCCGCCGGCAACCTGCTCGGCGACGGTGCCGGCACGATCGCCGACGCGCTGGGTATCTGCGGCACCTTCGCGTCGGGCATCCAGGAGGCGACGAGGACCGGCTCGACCTCGAAGATCCTCCACGGCGGGTGGGGCGCCCACGCCGGAATCCTCGCGGCCGATCTGGCGCGGTCGGGGATCACCGGCCCGCAATCCGTGTTCGAAGGCAAGTTCGGCTTCTTCGAGACCCACCTGACGCCGATCAGCGGGGACCTGCGCTTCGACCTCGGCAGCGCCGGTCTCGGGGAACGCTGGTACCTCCCGGAAACCGCGTTCAAGCCTTATCCCTGCTGCCAGCTGCTCCACGCGTTCATCGACGCCGCGACCGAGATTCGGCGGGAGCTGGAAACGCAGGGCATCGCCCCGGAGTCGATCACCGGCGTCCTGTGCCGGCTGGCGGAGCCCGGGCTGACTCTCGTCTCCGAGCCGCGTTCGAGCAAGATGGCGCCCGCCACTCCGCACGAGGCGCGGTTCAGCATCTACTACACGACGGCGGCGGCGCTGCTTCGCGGCCATGTCGGGCTCGAGACCTTCAGTCCCCGATCGCTTAGCGACGAAGGCGTGCTCGAGCTGGCCGGCAGGATCGAGGCCGCGGTCGATCCCGATTCGGATTATCCGCAGCATTGCCCCGCGCGCCTGACGGTCGAGGCCGACGGGCGGACCTTCGCCAGGCATGTCCCATTCCACCCCGGTTCGCCCGAGGCCGCGCTGTCCGGAGCGGACGTCCGCGCCAAGTTCGAACGGAACACGCGCTGGTATTCCGGAAGCGGGGCCGAAGCTTTGTTCGACAGGCTGATGGCCTTCCCCGAAGAGGTGCCCGTTTCGGAGTTTCTCGGCACCCTGCACCCGGCGGATTCGCGGTTGAGGAAAGCATCATGACCGACGCCCGACAGTACGACCGGCTGTTCATCGGCGGCGAGTGGACCGCGCCGCATTCCGGGACTTCGTTCGAAAGCATCGACCCTTCGACCGAAGATGTCTGGTGCGAAGTGGCGCTTGCGGACGAGGTGGACGTGGGGCGCGCCGTCGACGCCGCGCGCGCGGCTGTCGACGGGGCCTGGGGACAATCCACTTCGCCGACTGAGCGGGGAAGGCTTCTCTATCGCTTTGCCGAACTCGTCCGCCGCGACGCCCGGCGGCTCGCCGAGATCGAGAGCCGCGACAACGGCAAGCCGGTCCGCGACACGCTCGGCGAGGTCAACAATGCGGCCGACTGGCTGACCTTCTTCGCCGGCGCCGCCGACAAGCTCAACGGCGACCAGATCCCCTTTCGCCCCGATGCGCTGGCCTATACGCGTCTCGAACCGGTCGGCGTCGTCGCAGCCATTCTCCCGTGGAACTCGCCGATCTCGCTCGCTTCGTGGAAGCTCGGGCCGGCGCTTGCAGCAGGCAACGCGATCATCCTCAAGCCGGCCGAGCAGACCCCGGTGACCATGCTCGAGCTTGCGGCGCTGGCGCAGGAGTCGGGCTTTCCCCCCGGCGTGGTCAATGTCCTGCCGGGCGACGGAGCCGTCGGCGAGGCGCTTTGCGCGCACCCCGGGGTCGACAAGGTCTCGTTCACCGGGTCGCACGAAACCGCGACCCGGATCATGCGCAGCGCCGCCGGTTCGCTGAAGCGCTGCTCGTTCGAGTGCGGCGGCAAGTCGCCCTTCATCGTGTTCGCCGACGCCGACCTTCCGCGCGCGCTTTCGGTCGCCGCGCACAGCGCCTTCCGGTCCACGGGCCAGTCCTGCGCGATGGCGGCGCGGATGTTCGTGGAGCGGCCGGTTTACGACGAGTTCGCCAGCAGGCTCGCGGACCGCGCGAGGAAGATCCGGGTCGGCTCGCCGTTCGATGCTTCGACCCACATCGGCCCGCAGACATCGAGCGAGCAGCGCGACAAGACCGAAGCCTTCATCGCCCTGGGCAAGCAGTCCGGCGCGAGATTGCTTGCCGGGGGCGGACGGCCCGCGGCCCTGGCGAGAGGCTATTATGTCGAACCGACCGTCTTCGCCGAGGTGGATAATACCTCGCGGCTCGCGCAGGAGGAGATCTTCGGGCCGGTCACCGCGGTGATGCCGTTCGACGACGAAAGCGAGGTCGTCGCCATGGCGAACGACAGCCGCTACGGCCTGGTCGGAGGGCTGTGGACGAGCAACGTCGGCCGCGCCCACCGGATCGCCGCGCAGATACGGTGCGGCCTTGTCTCGGTGAACACCTTCAGGCCGATCCACTACATGCTTCCCTACGGCGGGTACAAGGTGAGCGGAGTCGGCCGCGAGAACGGCTTCGAAGCGGTGCGGGCGTTCACCGAGACCAAGACCGTCGTGGTCGATCTGGCGACCGAAATGCCGGCCGACCCGTTCGGCGGCTGAGCCGATGGACGACCCGTTGTTCGACACGCATGCGCATCTGATCTCGGACGACCCGGTCGCTTATCCCCCATCGCCGCTGCGCGGGACCGCCGAGGTCACGGCGATGGACTATCACGTGACTGCGGACTGGCTGATCGGACAGATGGATCGCCACGGCGTCGCCAAAGCGGCAATCGTCCAGCGCGGCCACGTCTACGGCTACGACAATCGCTACATCGTCGATTCCGGCAGGAGATTTCCCGAGCGCTTCGCGCCCGTCGTCATCCTCGACGCGCAGAATCCGGAAAGTCCCGGGGCGCTTGCGCGCATGGTCAGGGAGGACGGCGTGCGCGGCGCGCGGCTCGCCCAGACGCATATCGACTTCTTCGACACCGCCTGGCTGAACTCGCCGGCGGCGATGGATTTCTGGAGAGCGGCCGCCGACCTCGGCGTGCCGATGTCCGTGATATCGTTCCGGCGGCACCTCGGCTGGACGCTTCCGGCGCTGAGGTTCATCGCCGAGCTGTTCCCGGCGCTTTCTATCATCGTCGATCACGTCGGAACGCCGCACACGCTGTCCAATCCCGAGAAGCGGAAGTTCATCGAGGCCGGACTCGACACCACCATGCCGGGCGCGCCCGACTTCGGAATCGCCGGAACGATCGGAATCTTCGAGGCGCTGCCGAACGTCCACTTCAAGTTCACCGAGATCGATGTCGACCGCCTACGCGACGGCGAGACGGATCCCGCCGATTTCGTCCGTCGCCTGGCCGACCGGTTCGGCGCGGACCGGCTGATGTGGGGATCCGATCTGGGCCAGAGCGAGGCTCCGTACGAGGAGAAGGCAGCGGTGGCGCGCGCGTCCGCGTCGAAGCTGAGTCCCGCCGAACGCCGCGCATTCCTGTTCGGCACCGCCGATCGTTTGTACTTCGGCTGAGACGCGATGGCGCAAGCTGCCGGGTCCGACACGATCGAGCCGCCGCTGGTCGACTCGCACGCCCACATCTGGGGGCCGGGCATGCCGTTCGCGAGCGCGGCCTGGGTGCGCCCGGACTACAGCTTCCCCGTCGAAACCTATCTCGGCATGCTCGACGCCCATGGAGTGCGATATGGAGTGATCGCCGCGGCGAGCCTGTTCGGGACCTACAACGACTATGTGATCCGCGCGTTGCGCAGCCACCGGAAGCGGCTGCGCGGCACGGTGATCGTCGATCCGGCGATCGGGCTCTACGAGCTCGAGGCGATGAAGTCGGACGGCGTGGTCGGCGCGCGGCTCCAGCTGTTCCACGCCGGGCTACCCGACTTCGGCTGCGACGCTTACACCCGGCTCTTCCGAAGGCTGCGCGATCTCGACATGCACGTCCATGTGAATGTCGAACCGGAGCGGCTTGCCGAAGTGCTGGCGCCGCTTCTTGCGAGCGGCGTCAAGATCGTCGTCGATCATTTCGGCTGGCCCGACGCCGACAGGGGCCTCGACTGCCCGGCCTTCCTGGCGGCGGTGGAAGCGTGCCGGTCGGGAGCGGCATGGGTCAAGCTTTCCGCCGGGTACAGGCGGCCCGACCAGGACGTGCCGCGCTTCTATGCGCAGGCCTATCTCGAGCGTGTCGGTCCGGAGCGGCTGTTCTGGGGCAGCGATGCGCCGTTCGTCGGCTGCGAGGGCAAGGTGACCTATGCGCAGACCGTGTCCCAGTTCGCCTGCTGGGTACCGGATGCGTCGCAGCGCCAGGCGATCTCGAAGGCGGCGTTCGAATTCTATTTCGGATGAGCGCGGCCCGCCAGAGCGGGTTTCCCATTGCACGATGCCGGCGCTCTTCAGCAGCCGTCCGCCGCGCTGCGCCGCGCAGGCCGGGATCGGAGGAGAGGAGGCGGAAGGGGGGCTGACCCGGAGCGGCGATCAGGCGGGCTTCGGGCCGGAGACAAGCCCATGGCCAGCCGACCGCTCCCCGACGACGACAGCGCGAAGCGCCCGCGGATTACCGCAGCGCATGTCATCCTCGGCCGATTCAAGCGCGGAGAAACGATCGACCGAACCGCGCTGCGCGACATTTTCCGGGCGATAACGGGAGGGTCGGACTCGACCGGCGCCTGGTCGATGCGCGATGCGTTCGATGCGCTCGAGCTCGCCCAGCTGCTCTACCTGATGGAGCCCGATTGTCCGCTGCTGGCCGGCCCGCCGGCCCGGGTGCTCCAGCGGCTCGAGGCCTTTGTCCAGGCGCTGCCGGTTCACGGCTACCGTTCGGAAGAACAGGTGGCGCGCCAGCAATTCTCGACGCCTCTCCCGCTCGCCTTTGCCGCCGGCCTGGCGGCGAGTCCCGAGGCCGGCGACCTGCTGCTCGAGCCGTCCGCCGGCAACGGACTGCTCGCCTGGTGGGCGGCGCGCGCCGGTGCGCGCCTGCTCCTGAACGAGATCGGCGACCAACGCCGCTCGAACCTTGCCGAGGCGTTCGGC
>NZ_WJSQ01000078.1 GCF_009720245.1 Sphingomonas segetis
GCGTCGTGGCGGGGCTTGGCGCCGTCGACGACAGCGGCGTGCGCTCGCGCGGGATTACCTTCGCGACAATGCGCGGCGCGCCCGTGTCGGCGCCCGCCGACGGGATCGTGCGCTTCTCCGGCCCGTTCCGCGACTATGACGGGATACTGATCATCGATCACGGCGGCGGCTGGATGAGTCTGATCGTCAACGTCTCCTCGCCGGTCAAGCAAGGAGAGAAGGTTCGGATCGGCGATTCCATCGGCCGAGCGCTCGGGCCTACGCAGGTCGAACTGTCCCGCAATGGGCAACGATTCTCGCCCGCTCTCATCGCAGGTTCATCTCAAACTCTGTCAAAGACAGCGAAAGGCGGCTAAATGCGACCGCTGCCGAACTGGGACCTTATTCTGATGAAATTCAACGCCAAGCTTCTTCCGCCGCTCGCGCTCGTCGGAGCGCTCGCTTTGGTACCCGTGACCGCCAGCTCCTTCGCTGCCGCGGACACGACCAATTACCAGGAGCTCGAGAAGTTCATGAGCGTCTACGAGCGGGTCAAGGCAAACTACGTGGAGAAGGTCGACGACCACACCCTTATCAAGGGCGCGATCGACGGCATGCTCGCCGCGCTCGACCCCCATTCCTCCTATGTCGAAGGCGCCGATTTCGACCAGCTCAAGACGACCACCGACGGCAATTACGGGGGCCTCGGCCTGACCGTCTCGATGGAGGACGGCGTCGTGAAGGTCATCGCCCCCACCGAGGACACGCCGGCGTGGCGCGCCGGGGTCAAGTCGGGCGACTACATCACCCACATCAACGGCGAGTTCATGAACGGGATCACGCTCGACCAGGCGGTCGAGAAGATGAAGGGCGCCCCCGGCACACCGGTCAAGATCACCATCGTCCGTCCCGGCCGCGACAAGCCGCTCGACCTCACCATCGTGCGCGAACGGATCGAGCTTCGCCCGGTCAAATGGGAGATCAAGGAAGGCGTCGGCTACATCAACATCGACACCTTCACCGGCAATGTCGGCGAGCAGGTCAAGTCGGCGCTTCTATCGATCGACAAGGCGACCGGCGGGCACCCGATCGGCTATGTCGTCGACCTGCGCTCCAACCCGGGCGGGCTCCTCGACCAGGCGGTCGACGTCGCCGACGACTTCCTCGAGAGCGGCGAAGTCGTCTCGCAGCGCGGGCGCACCAAGGACGACATCGAGCGCTACTATGCGCGGCCCGGAGACATGGCCCACGGGCTGCCCGTGATCGTGCTCACCGATGCCGGCACGGCCTCGGCGTCGGAGATCGTCGCCGGCGCGCTCCAGGACCATCGCCGCGCGCTCATCATGGGCGAAAAGAGCTTCGGCAAGGGATCGGTGCAGACGGTCGTTCAGACCGGCCCCGACGCTGCGCTTCGGCTGACCACGGCGCGCTACTACACGCCGTCGGGCCGCTCGGTTCAGGCCGGCGGGATCCAGCCCGACATCGAAGTCCCGCAGCTCACCGACCCGGACTACAAGAACCGCCGGTTCATCCGCGAGGCCGATTTGCGCAAGCACCTGCTCGCCCAGTCCAAGGTCGACGACAAGCTGCTCGAGACCGACACCACGCCCGATCCGCGGTTCAGCGCCAAGGCTGAAGACCTCAAGAAGCAGGGCATCAAGGATTTCCAGCTTCATTACGCGCTGAACACGCTGAAGCGGCTCGCCGGACAGGCACCGGCAAATGTGGCCGGCGGCAGCGCGTCGAAGAAATCGCGATAAGAGCATGAACGAGGCCGTTGCGGTGCATTCGGGCGCTGTGGCGGGCTGGCGGCCGGCCGGCATCGCTCGACTGATCGCGCTGCTCCTGCCGCTCGCGCTGCTCGGCGGCGCGCTCGGGTCGCAGTATCTCGGCGGGCTCTACCCGTGCGAGATGTGCTACTGGCAGCGCTGGCCGCACGGCGTCGCAATTTTGCTCGCCGCACTGTCGTTCACCGCGCCCGCCGCATCTCCGCGGTCGCGTGTCCTGGTCCTACTTGCCGCGCTTGCGATCGCCGTTTCGGGGGCGATCGGCGTCTATCATGCCGGCGTGGAAGCGAAGATCTTCCAGGGCTTCACCCAATGTACCGCGCTCGCCAGAGGCGGGACCACGGAGGAGCTTCTGCGGCAAATCACCCACGCGCCGCTGATCCGCTGCGACGAGGTGCAGTTCCGCTTCCTCGGAATCTCGATGGCCGGCTGGAACGCGATCCTCTCGCTCGGCGGCGCCGCGCTGATCCTCCTGTTCACGCTGAGGGCGAAGCGCGCATGAGCGGCTGGCGCCCCGGCGACCGGCGCGCGGACAGCGGCTCGATGGTGCGCGTCGACCAGGCCGGCGAATATGGCGCGACGCGCATCTATGCCGGGCAACTCGCCGTGCTGCGCAGCAACTGCCCCGAAGCCAAGCTGATCGCGCGCATGGCCACGCAGGAGGAGCGGCACCTCGCGCGCTTCGACCGGGTGATGGCCGAGCGGCGAGTCCGCCCGACCTTGCTCCAGCCGCTGTGGAACGTCGCCGGCTTCGCGCTCGGCGCCACCACCGCGCTGATGTCGGAGGAAGCGGCGCTTGCCTGCACCGACGCCGTCGAGACCGAGATCGACCGCCATTACCGGCGCCAGCTCGACGATCTTGGCGACGACGACCCGGAGCTCGCGCGCGACATTGCCGAGTTCCGCGCCGAGGAGCTCGAGCATCGCGACAGCGCGCGCGAGGCGGGCGCGACGAAGGCGGTCGGCTATCCGCTGCTGACCGCGGCGATCCGTGGCGGCTGCAAGGCGGCCATCGCATTGTCAAAGCGGATTTGAGGAACCAGAGCGAAGCATCGGCCGCTGTAGCCGCTGGAAGGACGAGTATGAGCAAGTTCACGATTGTCATGGGCGCCGCCGCGACCGCTGTCGCGGGTGGTTATGCGGCCCTTCCGGCCCCGGCGGCGGCACAAGCGGCGCCGAACATCGCCGAGATCATCGTCTATGGCGACGACCCGTGCCCCCGTTCGACCGACGACCAGGTCGTGGTCTGCGCCCGTCGTCCGGAAGCCGAGCGCTATCGCATTCCGCCGAAGATGCGGCAGAGCGGCACCCCGCAGGAGATGGAATCCTGGGCGGTCCGGTCGAAGAATCTCGAGACCGTCGGATCGACCGGGATCAACAGCTGCTCGCCGGTCGGCCCCGCCGGCTACACCGGCTGCCTGATCAAGGTCATCGAGCAGGCGCGCGGCGAGCGCAAGCAACAGGCCGACGACGAGATCCCGCCGCAGTAACGGCGCCGAGGCTCCGACGCAGCTTTCCCGGACGCCCGCACCTTGTTACGCGTCCGTGACATGCCTTCCGCAAGCGCGGCGGCCATGACCGAGGAGGCCGAAGGATGACGGTTGCCGACGCCACTCCCGACTATGAAGTCGGCACCCACGACGATCGCGCGTTCCTCGGGCACCCCAAGGGGCTCGGCTACCTCGGCTTCACCGAAGGGTGCGAGCGCTTCTCTTATTATTCCATGCAGACGCTGCTGGTGCTCTACATGGTCAATTACCTGCTCGTGCCCGGACGGATGGAAAATGTCGTCGGGCTCAGCTGGCTCAACGCGCACGTCTATCCGGGGCTTTCGGGCCAGCCGCTCGCCTCGGCGATTTTCGGGACCTACACCGCTCTCGTCTATCTGACGCCAATCGTCGGCGGGATCATCGCCGACAAATGGTTCGGCCGGAACGCGACGTTGATCGCCGGTGGCGTGCTGATGGCGATCGGCCATTTCCTGATGGCCATCGAGCCCGCCTTCCTGCTCGCGCTTCTCGCGCTGCTGCTCGGGGTCGGCGCGTTCAAGGGCAATATCGCGACCCAGGTCGGCGCACTCTACGGCCCCAACGACCTCCGGCGCGCGATGGCGTTCCAGATCTTCTACATCTTCATCAACGTCAGCGTGATCGTCGGACCCTTGATCTCGGGGACGCTCGGGCAGCGGGTCGGCTGGCACTGGGGCTTCGGCTGCGCCGGCGTTGTCATGGTACTGGGCCTCATCATCTATCTCTCGGGCCGCAAATATCTCCCGGTGGAAAACCGGCCGGCGCGCGGCGAGCGGAGGGAGCCGCGCGAGCCGCTCAGCCGCGGCGACTGGCTGTGCGTGCTCTACCTCGTGATCCTCATCCCGGTGCTCGCGATATCGCTGCTCACCAACCAGGAAATCTTCAACGCTTACCTCGTCTGGGGCGACCAGCACTTCAATCTCAGCCTGCTCGGATGGACGTTCCCGAGCACGTGGCTGATCACCCTCGACGCAGCGGTGAGCTTCTCGATGCTGCTCGCCGTCGCCGCCTTCTGGAAATGGTGGGGGACGCACCGCCGCGAGCCCGACGAGATCAGCAAGATGATCATCGGCAGCGTGTTCACGGTCGCGGGCGGCCTGTGCCTGTTCATGGCCGCGCTGACCCAGCCGGCGGGCGGCAAGATCAGCATGTTCTGGCCGCTGATGTTCGAGCTCTTCAACAGCATCGGCTTCGCCCACGTCCTTCCGATCAGCCTCGCGCTTTTTTCGAAGATCTCGCCGAAGCAGATCACCTCGACCGTGATCGGCCTCTATTATCTCTCCTTCTTCATCGCCAACGCGGTGGTGGGCTATGTCGGCGGCCTCTATTCCAGCCTTCCGACCACCACCTTCTGGCTGATCCACGTCGCCAGCGCGGTCTTCGGTCTCGTCGCCTTCATCGTTTTCAAGATCGTGCTCGGTCACCGCATGACGTCGACGGCGCAAGACCAGGCGAAGGCTCTGGGCTGACGCAACACAGCCGCTCCCCGCTCGTTGCGGGGCAATGGCCGCCGACGTCGCTCATGAAAGCAACTTCCAATGGCTGGCGCGGCTCGGCTTCGTCACCCGCGGTTTGCTCTATATCGTCATCGCCTGGCTGGTGATCGCCACCGGCCGGACCGAGGGTCTGACCGGGGTCATGGAATATCTCAGCCGAGGCTTCGGCCGCGGACTCATGATCTTCCTCGTGGCGGGGATGAGCGGCTACGGCCTGTGGCGCCTCAGCGACGCTGCATTCGGGATGGACAGCGGCCGCCACCATCCGAGGGCCTGGCGGCAGCGGGCCGTCGCGGGGTTCAGCGGCGCGATCTACCTCTATCTCGCGTACAAGGCGTTGAGGATCATGCTCGGCCGCAATCTTCCGCTCGCCGGAGGCGCGCACGAGAATGCGGCGACAGCACTTCACTTGCCCGCGGGCGAGCTGGCGGTCGGAATCGCCGCTGCGGTCCTCGCCGGAGCCGGGCTGGTCCAGTTGTGGAAGGCAGTCAGCTGCTCCTTTCTCGAAAATCTCGACGAGGCGGCGCAGCGGCCATTCACGAAATGGCTCGGCAGGATCGGCTATGCCGCGCGCGGCATCATCTTCCTGACGATTGCCTGGCTGCTCGCCAGGGCCGCGGTCGACCACGACGCAGCCGGCGTCGGTGGGCTCGAACAGGCGCTCGACGCGCTGCGCGGACCGCTGGAGATTCCCATCGCCGCGGGGCTCGCGCTGTTCGGGGTCTATTCGCTGGTCGAGGCGCGCTTCCGCACGATCCGCAAGCCGCCGACCGGGCACATCAAGCGCAAGGTCGAGGAGAAGCTGGCCTAGAGGCTGACCTCTGCGACCTTTTCGTCCATGCCCGCCTCTGGCTTGCGGCCGAAGAGCTTGTTGAGCGCGGGCTTGAGGAAGCCTTCGACGTCGCTCAGCCAGATTTTCGCATCGTCGACGTCGAACCGGACGAGCGCCAGCTTGGGGTCGTCCTTGCCCTCGTACCATTCGGCCACGATGGGGTTCCACAGCCGCTCGATAGTGGCGGCGTCGTTATCGATCCGCAGCGTTCCGCGCAGGCTTGCAAACAACCCGTGCCCCTTGGCGGAATAGGACGCCATTGCGCGGTTCGACCGGCCCATCGCCCGGGTGAAATCATGGTCGTTGGCGGTGAAGATCCAGAGCACGCCGGCGTCGCGGTCCCGGTCCTCGAAAACGGCGGTCATCGGCTGGGTGGCGCCGTCACGCATCCCTTCGATTCCTAGCATGATAAACGGGCTGTCCTTCAGCGCGTCCCAAAATTTCCCTTCGATCTCGCGGTCGTCGGCCATGTTCGTCTCCACTTCTGTTGGGTGGAGAACGGGCATGCGTTCGCCAGCGTTCCGAACGTTACGGGACGATCGGCAGATAGACCGCGCTCGCATTGTTGCCGCCGGTGAAGACGCTCTGCCTCGCCGCGCGATAATCGCCGGCCTTCGCGTAGAAGATGTTGGGGACGAAGCTCTGCGGGTTGCGGTCGTAGAGCGGGAACAGGCTCGACTGGACCTGCACCATGATCTTGTGCCCGGGCAGGAACACATGATCGACGTTGGGCAGGTTCCACTTGAACTCGGTCACCTTGCCGGGGGTCAGCGCATGCGGCTGCGCGAAGCTGTCGACGTAGCGGCCGCGGAAGATCTCGATCCCGATCGGAAGCTCGAAGCCCGACATGTCGCGCTTCGACCCTTGTGACGCGCCTTCGGGATTCTCATTGGGATAGACGTCGATCAGTTTGACCACCCAGTCGCTGTCGGTCCCCGTCGTCGCGGCGAACAGGTCGACTTGCGGAGCGCCCATAATGTGCACGGCCTTGGTCAGCGGAGCGCCGGTGTAGGTCAGCACGTCGGTCCGGCCGTCGACGAAGCGCTGGTCGGTGACGAGCCAGGTCTTCCACTGATCCCCGGTGATCGGACGCGGCAGATAGGGGACCGGCCTGGCAGGGTCGGAGACATAATCGTCGTGGCCGCTCGCGCCAGGCTTGTCGAAGCTGACGCCGCTATTTGCCGTCAGGTAGATCGGGGTTGGCGTGCCCATCGGCCAGCGCGGGCTCGCCTCCCATTTGTTGATACCGGTCGCATAGGTGTAGGCCGCCGGCGTGTGCGGGTCGGGCGCGCCCTTGAGATAATGGTCGAGGAAGGGCTTCAGATTGTCCTGGCGCCACTGCAGCGCCGTGTCGCCGTTGAAGGTCAGGTCGCCAAGCTCATAGCCGTAATGGTTGGCGCCGGAATGGCGCCACGGTCCGATCACCAGGTGAAGCAGGCCGCTTCCCTCATATTTGTCCTTGAGCGCCTTGTAGACCGCCGGCGCGCCATAGCTGTCCTCCTGGTCCCACTGGCCGACCTCGAGCATGGTCGGGACCGTCAGCGGATGCGCCGCCATCCATTTGTCGACCGCCTGCCCCGACCAGAACTCGGTATAGGCGGGGTTCTGCATCAGCTTCTGGACGAACGGCACGTTCTCGATCTGATATTTGCGCGCGTAGTCGGCCATTGAGCCGGCTTCGAGATAGCGGGTGTAATCGTCGCCGGTGCCTACCGGCACGCTCGCGCCGGCGTCCGCCTTGCCGGTGCTCTGCGACAGTCCGAAGTCGAAGCCGCCCGTGCGGTAGGCACCGTTGTGGAACCAGTCGTCGCCCATCCAGCCGTCGACCATGGGGCTCTGCGGGACCGCGGCCTTGAGCGCCGGGTGCGGGTTGATCTCCGACGCCAGGGTGAGGAAGCCGAGATAGGACGATCCGATGGTGCCGACCTTGCCGTTGGACTCCGGCACGTTCTTCACCAGCCAGTCGATCGTGTCGTAGGCGTCGGTGCTTTCGTCGATCCCCGTGTTGTTGAGCGGCCCGACGATCGGCCGGTTCATGACGAACGTGCCTTCCGAATTGTGGAGGCCCCGAATGTCCTGCTGGACGATGATGTAGCCGTCCTCGACGAACTCCTTGTACATGATCGGCAGCTTGTCGACGACCTTGAGGCTCGCCGTGCGGTCGGTGCTGCCCTTCGCGTCATAGGGCGTTCGCGACAGCAGGATCGGGCCGTTCGTCGTGCCCTTCTTCATGAAGATGACGGTGTAAAGCTTGGTCCCGTCGCGCATCGGCACCATCGCCTCGCGCCGGATGAAATCGGCCTGCGGGAGGATCGGGTTGTACGAGGCGACAACGTCGGGCGTCATCGGCGTGACGCGCTGCGGCGCGGGCGCGGCGGCGAGGGCGAGGAGCGGGAGGAGGGCGGCAGTCAGGCGCAGGAGCGAGTTCTTCATGCCGCGAGCAGTAAGGGCGGCTCGGCAGGCCCGCAACATCGCGGCGGCCCGGTCGTTGATTCTTGATGGCCGACATTGCGAGCGAAGGTCTCAAGCACGCGCTCGAAGCCGAGCGACGGATCGAGCCGGGCGGCAATTTGCGCGCGGCCTGGGAAAAGCTGCTCAAGGATGCGCGCAAGTGCACCCGGTGCGAGCTCTACAAGTTCGGTACCCAGACGGTGTTCGGCGAAGGCCCGCTCGACGCCGCGATCATGTTCGTCGGCGAGCAGCCGGGCGACCAGGAGGATATCGCCGGGCGGCCATTCGTCGGCCCGGCTGGCGCGGTGTTCGACGAAGCGCTGGAGAAGGCCGGGATCCACCGGTCGAGCGTGTACGTCACCAACGCGGTCAAGCATTTCAAGTTCGTGGCTAAGGGCAAGCGCCGAATCCACAACAAGCCCGACGCGGGCGAGATATCGGCCTGCCGGTGGTGGATCGAGCACGAGCGCGAGCTGATCCGCCCGCCGGTGACGGTCGCGCTCGGCGCCACGGCGGCAAGATCGCTGATCGGCAAGACCGTGACAATCGGCAAGGTGCGCGGCGAGCCGCTGGCGCTTGAGGACGGAAGCGAATGCTGGGTGACGGTGCACCCAAGCGCGCTCCTGCGGATGCCCGACCCCGAAGCGCGGCGCGAGGGCCGCGCCCTGTTCGTCCGCGACTTGAAGCTGATCAGGGCGCGGGCCGCGAAGCTTGCGCGCTAGAAGCGGTACCCGATCGTGGCCTTGATGCTCCGCGGTGCACCGGGAGCGATATTGTTGTCGTTGCTGGCGCTCGGGTAATAGTCGGCGCCGAGTAAATTCTCGGCGTTGAGCTGCGCTTCCAGCCCGCTCGGGAGCCTGTAGAACACCGCCGCATCGACCCGCGCATAGCCGGGCAGCTTCACCGCATTGCCGATCGAGGCATAGGATTTCGAGCGCGCGATCACGCCGAGGCCGACGCCGAGCCGCTGGGTCACGTCATAGCGGTTCCACAGCGAGAAGCTGTGGCGCGGTACCAGCGGCACCTTGCGCCCCGCGGGCGCGGCCGAGGTCGTCTCGGTGATCTCGGCGTCCTGAAGCGCGTAGCCGGCGGACATCAGCCACCGGCTGGTCACGCTGCGCTCGAGCCCGAGCTCGAGCCCGCGGCTGCGCTGCTTGCCGGTGAGCACGGTGCGGGTCGGGTCCAGCGGATCGCTGGCCCGCGTGTTGCTTCGGTCGAGCTGGTAGAGCGCCGCGGTGGCGAGCAGGCCGTCGAGGATCTCCCACTTGGCGCCCACCTCGCGATTGTCGAAGCGCTCGGGCTCGAGCGCGGCGCGGGTCGAGTCGAGGCTGCTGAACTGGTCGCCCGACTGCGGCAGGTACGACCGGCTATAGCTGGCATAGAGCGACAGGTCCGGCGTCGGCTTGAGGATGACGCCGAGCCGCGGCGACCACAATTTGTCGCGACGGCTGAACTCGCCGTGATCGAGCGGTCGCAAGTCGTCGACGTGGAGGTTGAAGCTGTCGAAGCGCAGCCCGGCGACGATCTCGAGCCACGAGGCGGGTCTGATCTGGTCCTGCACGTAGAGCGCCGCCACGGTCGCCTTCACGCGGTTGTTCGAATCGTCGGCGTCGGGCGCGAAGATCACGTTCGCATCCACGGTCGGGTCGGTGATCGGCGTCGTGTCGCCGTCGGGGAAGCTCCCCGTGTTGCGCTTGTTGCGCGATTTCTCTCGGCCGAGCTCGAACCCGAACAGCAGGGTCTGGTCGATTCCGCCGAGGCGGTTCTCCCAGACGAGATCGGTCTGGCTGAAGAGGTTGGTTCGGTCGGTCGCGTTGTTGTACCCGCCGAGCGTCACAAGACCGGTCGCCGCGCTGAATCCGCGCGGGTACACGTTCTGGTAGAACTTGCTGTAGTCGCCGAGCAAAGTGTGGTTGCGCAGCGTCAGCCCGCCGCCGAAATCGTGCGAAACGATCAGCGTCCCCAGGTTCACATTGGCGCGGGCGAAGCTGACGTCCGGGTCGCCGAAGAAGGTGCGGGTGAAGCCGCGGATCGGCTCGTTGCCGTCGGCGGGCACGCCGCGATCGGCGGTGCGGCGATCGTGGAAATGCTCGTACGACAGGTCGATCCGCGTGCTGCCGGCGACGACCGCAGCCGTCGGGTTGATTCCGTAGCGCGTCAAATCGACGTGGTTGCGAAAGCTTCCGCCGCGTTCGTACATCGCGTTGAGGCGGGCACCGACGGTGTCGTTCAGCGGTTGGTCGAGATCTCCGGTGAAGCGAAAATCGCCCCAATTGTCAGCCGACGCGGTCAGCGCCCGATAGGGCGCCAGCGTCGGCCGCTTCAGCACCCGGTTGACGATCCCGCCCCCGCCGCCGCGGCCGAAGATCATCGCGTTGGGGCCTTTGAGCACTTCCACGCGCTCGACGTTGTAGAAGTCGCGAAAATACTGGACGTCATCGCGCACGCCGTCGACGAAGAAGTCGGCGGTGCTGCTGTTGCCGCGCAACACGATCGTGTCGCGATTGCCTTCGCCGGCATTGTACGAAGCGCCCGGCACGAACAGCAGCAGGTCGCCGACAGAGCGCAGCTGCTGATCCTCGATCTGCTGGGCAGTGACGGTGGTCAGCGCCTGCGGGATGTCCTTGACGTCGGTGTTGGTCCTGGTTGCGGTGCTGGTCGCCTTGACGCCATACTTCACCTGCTGGCCGGTGACGACGATCGGCTGGTCGGCGTCGGCCGATGCGTCGGCGGCAGCATCTGCGGCGTGAGTTGGTGCGGCGCCGCAGACGAGCGCCGCGGCGAACGGAAACAACAGGCGGCCCATGTCTTCCCCTCAGGATTTCGCCCGAGCGTCTAGTGTTATTGAAAGTCATTCGCAATAGCAGAACTGCTATTGAGTCTGTGACCCTTCAGCGACCGCCCGGATCCTTGCCTCGCGATCGGGCGCAATCGCGCGGGTTCTCTCGCGCACGCGTTCGACGATCGCCGGCTCGGCCGAGCGCGGAGTCCCGGAGACGAACGGCGGATGCGGGTCGTATTCGAGGCCGAGCTGCACGGCCTTCGCATGCTCCTCGCCGCGGATCGCGGCGGTGAGCGCGAGCGCGAAGTCGATCCCCGCGGTTACGCCGCCGCCGGTCACGCGGTTGCGGTCGAACACCACGCGTTCTTCCACGGGCTCCGCGCCGAACAGCGCCAGCTGGTCGCGCCAGTCCCAGTGCGACGTCGCGCGATAGCCGCGAAGCAAGCCCGCCGCGCCGAGGATCAGCGAGCCGGTGCAGACGCTGGTGACCCACTGCGCGCCCGACCCGACCTCGCGCACCCAGGCGAGCGCCCGCGCGTCTTCCATCACATCGACGCACCCGAATCCGCCGGGCACGCACAGGATGTCCGCATGGCCGACTTCGTCGAAAGTCGCAGTCGGCAGGATCGAGAAGCCACTGTCGGTCGCGACCGGCTCGCGACACTTCCACACGAAGTGCATCGATGACGCGCCGAGCCGCGACAGAACCTGCGCCGGCCCCGAAAAGTCGAGCTGCGTGACATCCGGATAGATCAGGAAGGCGATCGTCAGCGGCTGCATCGGCTCACTCTGCTGCAAGCAATGTCTCCGCGCCGACGAGGTCCACCGAGACCAGCCGGCTGACGCCCTTCTCGATCATCGTGACGCCGTACAGCCGATGCATGCGGCTCATCGTCACCGCATTGTGTGTGACGATCAGGTAACGCGTGTCGGTTTCCTGCGTCATGCGGTCGAGCAGCTCGCAGAAGCGCTCGACATTGGCGTCGTCGAGCGGCGCGTCGACTTCGTCGAGGACGCAGATCGGCGCCGGATTCGTCAGGAACAGCGCAAAGATCAAAGCGATCGCGGTCAGCGCCTGCTCGCCGCCTGAAAGCAGCGTCAGCGCCGACAAGCGTTTGCCCGGAGGCTGGGCCATGATCTCGAGTCCCGCCTCGAGCGGGTCGTCGCTCTCGACCAGCTCGAGATGCGCCTGCCCGCCTTCGAACAGGGTCGTGAACAGCCGCCGGAAATGGGTGTCGACCTTTTGATAGGCATCGAGCAGCCGAACCCGCCCTTCGCGGTTGAGGTTGCCGATCGAGCCGCGCAGGCGATGGATGGCCTGGGTTAGCTCCTCGGCTTCCTCGGCGCCCTTGCTCCGCGCAGCGTCGAGCTCGGCCAGCTCCTGCTCGGCCACGAGGTTCACCGGGCCGATCCGCTCGCGCTCCGCGGTGAGCCGTTCGAGCGTCGCCGCTTGCTCGTCGGCATTGCGCGGCTCGCTCGGGTCGAAGCCGAGCGTTTCGGGCAGCCGCTGCGGCACGCATTCGAACTTCTCGACGCTCGCGCGGGCGAACTCGGCGCTGCGCGCCTGCTGCGCTTCCGCGC
>NZ_WJSQ01000079.1 GCF_009720245.1 Sphingomonas segetis
CGCCGCGCCGGCTGCGAGCGCGGCCTCCAGGCCGGCGCGCGCGGCCTTGTCCTGCCGGGAGTCGAGGCGCCCGGGCCGCATCGATCCCGCGCCGCCATGAATTACCAGCCGCCAGCGTGTTTCCGTCATCCGCGCGGCCATAGCGGCGGGTCTCCATCCGCGCCAGTTGACGAGTAACCCGAATCATATTATTATGATATCAAATTAAAGGGAGGCGGAAGTGTCCGACGACCAAGTCATTGCCCTCAACCCGACAAGCGAGAGGCTGGCGTCGACAGCCAGCGGCTACTTGCTGCTGGTTCTTGTCGTGTTGGCGATCCTCGCCGATGCTTTTGCGATTTCGCGGCTGCCCGACGGGCCGCGCGCGACGGAAATCGCGATCGTCGTCATCGCAACGCTCGTGTTCATTCTCGTCGTGCCCGGCTTCTACATGCTCCAGCCCAACCAGGCGGCAGCGGTTACCTTGTTTGGCGATTACCGCGGAACGGATCGTTCGACTGGCCTTCGGTGGACGTGGCCGTGGATGATGAAGAAGAAGGTTTCCGTCCGGGCGAACAACTTCATTTCCGAGAAGATCAAGGTCAACGACCTGCGCGGCAATCCGATCGAGATGGCCGCGCAGATCGTCTGGCGCGTGGTCGACACGGCGCAGGCGCTGTTCGACGTCGACGACTACAAGCAGTTCGTACGCGTGCAGGTCGAGGCCGCGATCCGGATCATCGGCTCGCGTTATCCCTATGACGACTTCGAGCACCAGGAAGTCACGCTCCGGGGAAGCCACGAACAGGTGAATGCGGAGCTTCGCACGGAACTCCAGGCGCGGCTCGCGGTCGCCGGGATCACGGTCGACGAATGCGGCTTTACCCACCTGGCCTACGCCCAGGAGATCGCGCAGGCCATGCTTCGCAGGCAGCAGGCTCAGGCCGTGGTGGCGGCGCGTCGAACCCTCGTCGAGGGTGCTGTCGGCATGGTTGAGATGGCGCTCGAGCAGCTGTCCGCGAAGGATGTCGTCGAGCTGGACGACGAACGCCGCGCGGCGATGGTCTCCAACCTCATGGTCGTGCTCTGCGGAGAGCGCGATACGCAGCCCGTCGTCAACGCCGGCACGCTTTACCAATAGGAGTGAGCCGTGCCCGACGGCGACCGCAAGGCCTATCCGCTGCGCGTCGACTCCGCGCTGTGGGCGGCGGTCGAGCGCTGCGCCGCCGCCGAGCTTCGCAGCGTCAACGCCCAGGTTGAATGCTTGCTCAGGGAAGCGCTCGCCGAACGCGGCGTGAGATTGAAGGCGCCTGCGCCGCGCAAGCGCGGCAGACCTTCGAAGAAGGAGAAGTGAGATGCTCATGGCCTTTCATTCGATGCCGCGGCACAAGCTCATCCTCATCGCCGTTGCGCTGGTGCTGCTTCTTCTCGGCATCGGGGTCGCACTGAGCTCTGCCAGATGAGCGACGGTCCCGAATGGTTCGCATCGAAGCGCTACGGCTATGGCGCGGGGCTGCCGATCGCCTGGCAGGGATGGCTGCTGCTGATCGGCTACATCGCGTCGATCGCTGCGGCCGGATTGCTGATTCCGCACAGCTTGCTGGCCTATATCAGCGCCTTCGCGATGCTTACCGTCGCATTTGTCGCAATCGTCGCGCGCACCACCAAGGGCGGCTGGCGCTGGCGCTGGGGAGAGAGGGAATGATGTTCGCAATGGTCGCAGCTGCCGCCGCATCGGTCGCCACGCCCATCAGCGCTCCGGGTCCGCAGGGTGCGCTCGCCGGAACGCTGCTGGGTGTCGGCGGCATTGCTCCGGTCGTGCTGATGATCCCCGGTTCCGGTCCGACCGACCGCGACGGCAACAACCCTGCCGGGCTGACCGCGGCGTCTTTTCGGCTGCTTGCCGAGGCGCTGGCCGGGCAAGGCGTTTCGACGGTCCGAATCGACAAGCGCGGCATGTTCGGAAGCAAGGCCGCGGTTGCGGACGCCAACAAGGTCACCATCGGCGATTACGCGGCCGACACGCACAGCTGGGTCAAGTCGATCCGCGACCAGACCGGCGCAAGGTGCGTATGGGTGCTCGGTCATAGCGAAGGCGCGCTCGTCGCGCTTGCTGCTGCACAGGAGCCGGTGGGCATTTGCGGCGTCATCCTGGTCTCGGGCGCAGGACGGAAGCTAAGCGACGTCATTCGCGAACAGTTGCGCACAAACCCTGCGAACGCGCCGCTGCTCGATTCGGCGATGGTTGCGCTGGATCAGCTGGAGCGCGGCGCTCACGTCGACGTGAGCGCCATGCATCCTGCGCTGCAAAAATTGTTCGCACCGCCGGTGCAGGATTTCCTGATCGACGTCTTCCGCTACGATCCGGCGAAGCTCGCCACTTCGCTCAAGGTGCCGCTGCTGATCGTCCAGGGCGAGCGCGACCTGCAGGTTTCGGTTGCCGACGCGAAGGCGCTCGCGGCGGCTCAGCCGAGCGCCAAGCTAGTGCTGCTTCCGTCGATGAATCACGTGCTGAAGGACGTCTCGACTGACGACCGCGCGGCCAATTTCGCGACCTATTCGGACTCTTCCCTGCCGGTCGACGCGGACCTGGTCGCCGCGATTGCCGATTTCGTGAGGCGCTAGCCGACCGAAAGGTCGCGCTGCTGGTTGACGAGCCGCCATTCGTCGAGATCGGAGAGCATGAAGCGCGCGGCCTGCTCCGTCAGGTCGGCGGCACGCGACAGCGCCGGATCCTTGCGCAGTTCCTGATCGATCTGTCGCAGGGTGTCGGCGGTTGCGAGCGAGCGCAGCGCGTCGCCGCCGAAATCACCCTGGAAGCGGATCCCGAACACTGCCGTCGCGAGCGCCGGGAATCCGGCCGATATCAGGGTGAACCAGTTGCTGTACTCGGTCACGTAATATGCGTTGGTCGCGAGCCCGACGAGCGTGATGTCGGAGACGATCAGCGTTGCGAAGAAGAGGAAGGTCCCCAGTCTCTCGAGACGGTGGTCGAGAAGATGGATCACGTGTGCGTTGCGCTCGTGATAGCTGACCTGGGGAGCGATTTCGTGGTCGGCGACCGCCCGCGCGATTCGTCCGGCGGCGGCGCCGTCGATGGCGCCGGAGGGGCACCCCATCGCCCGCCAGATGCCGCTGGCATAGGAATCGATCCAGCGCCGCGCGACCGGGTTGGTTGCAGTTCCAGGCGGGTCGGGCGCGGCAATGGCGAGGAGCTTGAGGCTGCGCATCGGCCGCAGCCGCTCGGCGAGCTGACGGTAATCGAGCCAGCGTCGGTGCCATTCCCGCTTGGTCCCGATGTGCGCGTTGAGGATGATCGCCAGGGTGATCATCATTTCGGCGAACGCTTCCTGGATCTTCAGGTGCGGGAACATGAAGGCGCCGAGGCCCATGCACACCGCGAGCCCGCCCATGACGAAACTGAAGATGTGCCCGCTGCGATAGGTCAGCGCGAGATTGGTCGCGAGGCGGTCGGCCCAGTTGTAGGCCTCTTCCAGCAGCGCGATCGGTGCTTCGACCTTGTGCGCCTGGACGCATTTCTCTCGGAAGTCCCGCCATTCCTCCTCGATCCAGCGTGCGCTTTCCCTTTCGGTAAAGTCGCTGAGCCTCATCCGGCGGACGCCTGCGGTGGCGAGGAGCAGCCGGTATTCGAAGCGCAGGCGGAAGCGCGGCAGCCGCTCGGCGTAAAATCCGGCGAGGAAGCGACGTTCCTGCTGGTCCGGCGGCGGAAGCAGGAGGCCCGCAAGCATGCGCTCGACATGGTCGAGGTCGAACGGCCGCTCCGACATCGGATCGACGCCGGACGTGTCGACGACGGGGTCGAACGCCGCCCACAGGATGCGGATCGGCTTGTCTGGTTCAGGCGGGATGTGGATCACCGGCCTGCCCGCGGTGACCGCCATCTGGACGACCTCGGCAGTGCCCCCGCGCCCGCGCGGCGGAAGCCCGTCCCAGACGGCGATCAGCGCGTCGCAATGGGCGACGGTCGCCCGGCCCGTCATCACATAGGCTTCGACGTCGCTGGGGTCCTCGCCGGGGAGCTCGAGCACCCGCGTGGCCCGGGCGAGCAGCGCGTCGAAGCGTTCCTGCGCCTCGGCATTGGCGAGGCTGGCCCGGTAATCGGCGCGGCGAAAAGGCAGGATCGTCTGCAGCTCCCAGCCCATCGACAAGGCCTGGTCGGCCGCGATCTGGTCGGACCCGTCGGCGATCGCGGACACGAAACGCAGCGCCGGCGGAGTGGACGAGAAGGAGCTTCGGGCGCTCTCGGAAAGCGCGAGCGCGGAAGTGCCGATCCTCTCGAGCACATCGGCGATGCGCGACGGCAGCGCGGCCGCCGCTTCGGGCTCAAGAGCCTCGGCACGATGCCCGGTGATTCCGACCGACAAGACGAATGGCAGCGCCGGCGGCCCCGGCCGCACCTGCTCCTGGATCAAGGACCCTTCTTCTTTTGCGCAGCCGATACGTTCACCCGCCAGATGATCAGCGCGATGATCGCCACGGCGAAGAGAATCCCGAGCACCTCGATCGTGGGCGTGACCGTGGACTTGGTGCCCCCGACAGGGCTCGTCGTTCCGCCGTTCTTGATAATCGGGTCGAGCTGCGGCGCGCCGTCGAAGTTGATTACATATGTGTAGGTCGCATCGAACGGGTTCGCGTCATGAACGACCAATTGGCCCTTCTGATTGATCGCCGAAGTGAAGACCGTCTTGTCGCAAGTCTGGGGCTTGCCGGTGCCCTGCTGGGCGCAGAACGCGTCCGTGGCGGCGAACTTGATGCTGCCGGGATGGCGAATCGTGAACGTGATGTCGCCGGTGTCGCGATCGGGCACGTGGATGACCGGGTAATGACCTTGCGCCTGCGGAGGAGCGCCATTCTTCGACATTTGCCACTTCAACGGCTGCGTGGGCTGGCCGACGGGAATGAGCTCGATCGTGTCCGCTTTCATCTGTCCCCCCTCGCTTCTATCGCGCCTTCGTCACCCGTTAGGCAATACCGCTGACCGGAGTGGTCGTCCCGCCGTTCTTGATGATCGGATCGAACGGCTCGACGGTCAGCTTCGGGTTATCGCACGTGAAATTCCATTGGTAGCTGACGTCCATCGGCACCGAATTGTTGTTGTTGTCGTTGAACGAGGCGGTGGTCGGGTAGATCTTCACGCTGACGATCTGCTTTGAGTTTTCGCCCGAAGCCGGCGGGCATGTCGAACAATTGTCCTCGCTGTCGAGACTTGCAAACTCCACGGTCAGCCCAGGCGGACTGGCGATGGCGAACTCGAACCGATGTCCCCCGGAGTTCGGCTTGAGGTCGGCGTCGCCGTTGCCGCTGATCCTGACCTTGTTGCCGACGATGGTCGCCGTGAGCGGTATCTTGTGATCGGTCATATGCGTCTGCTCCTGCATGATTTCGTCGTGTGTCATGATCCTGATCCTTCTTGCGAGTGCTAATCAACTCATGTTCGACCTGCGTATTCCCTGACAGCGGCGAGGTATCGCGGGTGGCGGTAGCCCATTTGCGAAAGCGTCGAAATCAGCGGCTCGGCGCCGGCCCGGTCGCCGAGCCGCAGCTTGAGCGCGGCAAGCGCGGCCTGCTCATTCGGAGCAAGATCGATCCGCTTCGGGATGCTCTGAACGGCCGCCTTCCGCCACTTGGCCGCTTCGTCTCGACGCTTGCCTGCATCGAGTGCGTTCGCCCCGGTGGAAAGGGCCCAGAAGGAAAGAATCCCCCGTTCGATCGGCTTGGGCGTCATTCGCGCCGCGACCAGCGATTGTCGGGCGAGGTCCAGCGCCTGCCCGTAATCGCCGCCAACCAGCGCGAGCCGCGAACGCATCCGGAAACATCTGGAGCGGAACTGCGATACCCAGTCGGCGACGTCCTTGTTGCGTCCGACAAGCCGCCGGGCGAGATCGCAGGCCGATCGCGTCGTCGCAGCGGCTTCGGACACCTGATCGGCGGCGAGCTGCAAATCGGCGAGGTCGAAACGCGCAGCGGCATTGGCCTGGAGCCACTCGGTGTTCTCGGGCTCGATCCGGAACAGGGCATCCGCGATACGTACTGCAGCCGTGGCCTGCTTGAGCCCGCCGGCGACGTCTCCAGTCGACCCTAGCAGGCGGCCGATCGCTC
This sequence comes from Sphingomonas segetis, assembly GCF_009720245.1. Lineage (GTDB taxonomy): Bacteria > Pseudomonadota > Alphaproteobacteria > Sphingomonadales > Sphingomonadaceae > Sphingomicrobium > Sphingomicrobium segetis. Next base: position 6,100 of record NZ_WJSQ01000079.1, read on the forward strand.
GTCGGCCAGTCATCAGGTCGCGCTGGACTTCGGTATCTCGAGGATCGGCCCGCTCCAGGTCGGCGAGCAGGCGCAGCTGCCGCTCGCGCGTCGCCAACGATTCTTCGAGTGCGCCGGAAGCTTCCTGCGCGTCCGCGAGCCAGGCAAGGGTGTCGTTCACTTGTTTTTGATAGTCGCGGTTCGCCGGTTCGGACGCAGCGAGAGCCTCTGCGAGGCCCAGCGTCGTCCCATAGGTCGCCGCGGCCTCGCGATAGCGGTGCTGCGCCATCAGCACGGTTCCGAGATTCGTGTTCGCATAATCCTGCTCGAGCCGGTACTCCTTCTTGTCGGGTGCAAGCGCGACCATCCGGTCGGCCAGTTGCTCGTACTCGCGGAACCGCGCCGCCGCCGCGCCCAGCTGCCCCCGCTGATAAGCGATGTAGCCGACCCAGAAGACATTCTGGGCATGGTCGAACAATCGCTGCGGATCGTCGGGGTATCGCCGGACCGCTTCGCCGGTGCTCGCAAGCGCTTCCTGGTAGCGGCTCAGCGCTCCCGTAAGGTCGCCGCGCGCGTTGGCAATCTCGCCGATCAACGTGAGCGCTTTCGCTCGCTGCGCCAGAGCTTCGTCGGACAGGTCGGCCTTGTCCTGATGCTGGTAATAAGCGAGCGCGCGGCTGCCGACCGCGTCGAGCGCATCGAGGCGGCCGATCGGCTCAAGCTTGTCCTTGAGGTCGCCGAGCATGAAGCCGACCAGCCCTTCGGCCTGCTTGCGCTGTTCCCTCGCCTCGTCGCGCGCCTGGAATGCGGTCACGGCAAGCGTGCTCGTCACCGCCATTCCGGCGAGCGACGCCGCGGCAACGAAAGCGAGCTGCCGGTGGCGGCGGACGGTCTCCCGCTGCACCAGATCGTCGAGGCCGATCCCCAGCATCCCCGCAATCAGCTTGAGGAAGGCGATTCGCCTGCCTTCCGCGCCTTGGCGGAAGTCGGCCGCCAGCGGCTCGGCGCGCTTCGACGTGCGGTGCCCCCGCCGGTCGTACTTGAAGCGCAGCGCGGGCGGAAAACATTCTTCGTGCTCGCGCCCGGGTACGTCGCTCGCGAAAGGCTCGCCCGCGAGCACGGCAGCGAGGACGCAGCCTTCGGGCCGCGTCCGCTTGAACGATTCGATCTCGAGGTTCGTCCACCGCGACGTCGCCGCAGTCGGCGAGCACAGCACGATGAGGAATTGCGAGGCGGCGAGCGCAGCTTCGATCTCCACGGCGAGGTCGTCGCCCGCTGACAGATCGTGCTGGTCGCGAAAAATCGGGGTCAGCCGCCGCGGGACCACGCCGTTCGCGGTGAGCTTACCCGCAAGCGATTTGGGCACGCGGAATTTCTCGAGCTCGCAATGAAGCCAGTCGGCGAGTTCCTTGTCCTTGTGGCTGTAGCTGAGGAACGCGTAGTAGCGCGTCCTCAGCCGCGGTGCGCGGCCGTGCGCCGGCTCCCGTCGAGCCGCCCTCTCCAGTCGCGGCAATCGGGCAAGCTTGGCCATCGGCCACCCCCGAGCGAGTCCCGTTAAGCGCTGTTAACACAATGCGATAAGAGTCGCGATTGCATTTCGATATGCGTCGGTGCGGCTTTGCCGTCCTCGCGAGAGCGCCTATATGCGGCGCATGTCCATCCGTCCCTGGCGCGATATCGAGCGGCGCAAGTCGCGGCAGATCATGGTCGGCTCTGTCCCCGTTGGCGGAGACGCGCCGATCAGCGTCCAGACCATGACCAACACCCCAACCGAGGACGCGAAGGCGACGATCGACCAGATCCGCCGCTGCGAGGAAGCGGGCGCGGACATCGTCCGCGTATCCTGTCCCACGCCGCAGGCGACTGCGGCGCTCAAGGAGATCGTGCGCGAGGCGAGGGTGCCGATCGTCGCCGACATCCACTTCCACTACAAACGCGCGCTCGAAGCCGCTGACGCCGGCGCCGCCTGCCTGCGCATCAACCCGGGCAACATCGGCTCGGAAGAGCGCGTCCGCGAGGTCATCGCCGCGGCTCGCGCCAACGGCTGCGCGATCCGCATCGGAGTGAATGCCGGAAGCCTCGAGAAGGATCTGCTTGAAAAGTACGGCGAGCCCTGTCCGGAGGCCTTGGTCGAAAGTGCGCTCGACCATATCCGAATCCTCGAGGACCACGGTTTTCGCGAGTACAAGGTGGCTGTGAAAGCGAGCGACGTGTTCCTCGCCGTCGCCGCCTACATGCAACTCGCCAATGAAGTCGACTGCCCGCTCCACCTCGGCATCACCGAGGCGGGCGGACTGATCGGAGGAACCGTCAAATCGGCGATCGGCATGGGCAATCTGCTGTGGGCCGGGATCGGCGACACCATCCGCGTGTCGCTTTCGGCCGAGCCGGAGGAGGAAGTCCGCGTCGGCTACGAAATCCTGAAAGCGCTCGGCATCCGCAACCGTGGCGTTCGAGTCGTGTCATGCCCGAGCTGCGCGCGCCAGGGCTTCGACGTGATCCGCACCGTCCAGGCGCTCGAGGAGCGGTTGCAGCACATCAAGACTCCGATGTCGCTCAGCGTCCTCGGCTGCGTCGTCAACGGCCCCGGCGAAGCGCGCGAGACCGACATCGGAATCACCGGCGGCGGTAACGGCACGCACATGGTCTATCTGTCCGGCGTGACCGACCACCACGTCAAAGACGCCGAGATGATCGAGCATATCGTGAGCCTGGTCGAGGCGAAGGCGGCGGAGATCGAGGCGAGCGACGCTGCTTCCGGGGGCAGCGGCCAAAGCAAGCCTGCGCGGGCGCTGCCGGTCCTCGACGCCGCGGAGTAGTTTAGCCTTTCTTCACCTCTCCGGCGCAGCATCGCGCCGTGACCAAGCTGCTGCTCATCGGACTTGCCGCAATTGCGCTCGCGAACTCGCTCGCAGCCGAGAGCGCGCAGCCGCCGATGCTGATCGACAAGGCTCCGGCAGCCACGCCCCTTCACGCCGAAGACTAAGCCGCTAGAGGCGGCGCGTGCGCCGCGTTTCGCATCCGGTCCAGGGCTTCCTTGCCGCGCTCGCCGCGGTCGCGGTGCTGTCGATCATGGATGCGGTGATGAAGCACCTCGTGATCGCGATCGGCATCGTTGCCGTCAGCATCTGGCGCGCGGTTGCGAACCTCGCGCTCAGCGCCGGCCTTTACCTGCCGCGCCGCACCAAGTGGCCGAGCCGCAGCACGCTGTGGATCCACGTTGCGCGCAGTATCGTGGTGACGGTCATGGCAGTGCTCTTCTTCTGGGGCATCGGCCGGGTGCCGCTCGCACAGGCGATCGCGCTCACCTTCATCGCTCCGCTGATCGCGATGGTGCTCGCGCCGCTGGTGCTCAAGGAACGCCTCGCGGGGCGCTCGATTGCCGGTGCGCTCGCCGCCTTCGCGGGGGTGGTGGTGATCGTCGTCGGGCAGGCACGGTCCGAAGTCGCCGACGACGTGCTGCTCGGGATCGCCGCGATCCTCGCCTCGGCGGTCTGCTATTCGGTCAACATCCTGATGATGCGCTGGCAGGCGCTCGCCGCCAGGCCGCTCGAGATCAACTTCTTCCAGTCGATCGTGGTGCTGCTCCTGTGGATGGCGGCAGTGCCGCTCGTCGGCGTGCCCGAATGGCCCGAGGGGCAGCTGACCTGGGTGGTCGTCGCGTCGGCTCTTTCCACGAGCGGGGGGCTGCTGTTCGCCTGGGCCTATGCGCGCGGCGAGGCGAGCTATCTGGCAGTAACGGAGTACAGCGCGTTTCTATGGGCATCCGCGCTCGGCTGGCTCGTGTTCCGCGAGCGCGTGACGCTAACCACAGTGGCCGGGGCGGCGCTGATCGTCGGCGGCTGCCTCATTGCCGCGCGCCGCAAGCATCCGGTCCCGCCGGAAATCGACATGGCCGCCTAGCCGCCGCTTCCGAGCACGTTGATGGTGAAGGCGAGCACGCCGATGTTGAACGCGAACGCCGCGAGGGAATGAGCGGTCACTACCCTGCGCATGGGTCGGCTCGTGACCTGCACATCCGACGTCGCGAACGCCATTCCGCAGGTGAAGGCGAAATATAGGAAGTCACCGTAATCCGGCTCCGCCGTATCCGGGAAATCGAGGCCCGAGCATTCGTGGCACTCGTTGCCATAAGCGAGATGGGCGTAGTGCAGCGCATAGATCGTGTTGCTGAACAGCCATGCGATCGCGAGCGTGAAGATGATCAAACCCTTGGTGAAGGGTTCGGGATTGCCTCCCATGGCTTCGGCGCCGATGGCGACGAGCAGCACGGCCATTACGACTCCGGTAATCCCGAGCAGCATTGTCCGATTGGCGTCGTTCGCGGTGGCATGCCTGCGGATCTCGGCGGCGCTGCGCCCGCCAAGCAAAGGTGCGCATGACGCGAGGAACAGGACGGCGGCGAAATCGAAGCCTGCCATGAATCCGAGAGTCGGGGCGTGGAGCAAGTGCCCGGCGACGAAGGTCCCGACAATCAGCAGGGCGACGAACAGCAGAAAGCGCGGCGGCGCGATCCTGTTGCCGATGCCCCTCCTGTCAGCCATGGCGGCGCAGGTTATCGCCGGATTCACGCGCGTCCAGTAAAGGAGTGTCCATGCCCTGGTTCTGGCTGATCGTCGGGGGCCTCTTCGAGGTCGGCTTCACGACTTCGCTGCGGTTCGTGGACGGGTTCAGGAACGTGCCGTGGACGATTGCCTTCCTGGTCTCGGTCGCGATCAGCATGGCCCTGCTCGAGCTTGCCTCGCGCTCGATTCCGATGGGCACCGCTTATGCGGTGTGGGGCGGGATCGGCGCCGTCGGAACCGTCGTTGTCGGCATCCTCTGGTTCCAAGAGCCGTCGAGCACGGTGCGCGTGCTGCTGATCCTGGCGATCGTCGCGGCGATCGCGGCGCTCAAGCTGACGGCCTAGCGCGGCGCTGGCTCGAGATAGGGCGCTACCTGCGGGTCGCCTTCCTCGATGGAGCGGTAAAATTTGGGAGTCGGGAAGGGGCCGCGCGCCCGCTCATACGCATAGCCCAATGACAGCAGCAGCGCTTCGCTCCACTTGGGCCCCATGAAGCTGAGGCCGACGGGCAAGCCCTTTACCAGCCCCATCGGGACGGTCAGATGCGGGTAGCCCGCAACCGCCGCGAGAGAGGCTGCCCCGCCGCCACTGAACTGGTCGCCGTTCACCGCGTCGATCTTCCACGCCGGCCCGGCCGTTGGGCCGACCAGGGCGACTATTCTGTAGTCTTTCAGCAGCCGGTCGATGCCGTTCGGCCCCGCTGCCGCAAGGCTGGCGTTGCGCGCCTTCTTGTAGGCCGGGTCGCTCAAGCCTGTGGTCTTTTCGGCCTGCTCGAACAATTCCTGGCTGAACAGGCTCATCTCCTGCTGTGCGTGACCCTTGTTGAAGGCGATGAGGTCAGCGAGGCTGCGGACGGCGATCGGCGCCGGGCTGCCTTTCAGATAGTCGGCCATATCCGCCTTGAGCTCGGTCAGCAGGACGGTGAGTTCGTTGCCGCCGATGGCGCTGTCGTCGAACTTCCTGATGTCGACGAGAACGGCACCCTGCTCGCGCAAGATGGCGAGCGCGGTCTCGAACGCCGGATCGAGCTGCTCGGTCGAAGCGAAGCGCATTACGCCGATGCGCTTGCCCTTGAGCGCATCCGCATCGAGCTGCGCGGCATAATCAGTCTTGTGCTTGTCCGCCTCCACGGTCGCCGCATCAGCAGGATCGCTGCCCGCGATCACCGTCAGCAGAACCGCGGCGTCGCGCACGTCGTCGGTCATCGGCCCGGCTGTGTCCTGGCTGTGGCTGATGGGGACGATGTGGGTGCGGCTGACCAGCCCGACGGTGGGCTTGAGGCCGACAACGCCATTGATCGCGGCCGGGCAGGTAACTGAACCGTCCGTCTCGGTGCCGATCGCGAACCGGACGATCCCCGCCGCGACCGCAGCGCCGCTTCCGCTCGAGCTTCCGCAGGGATTGCGGTCGAGCGCCCACGGGTTGTGCACCTGCCCGCCGACCGCGCTCCAGCCGGAAATCGAGTGCGACGAGCGGATGTTCGCCCACTCGCTGAGATTGGTCTTGCCGAGGATCACCGCGCCGGCGGCGCGCAGCCGCGCGACCAGCGGCGCGTCGCGGTTGGTAACGTTGCCCGCGAGCGCGAGGCT